>JBBIVL010000021.1:0-17246 GCA_037439765.1 Candidatus Bipolaricaulota bacterium | reverse complement strand
GTTCAATGCCCAATGAGGCCAAGAGTTCCTGGGCCTGGCGGAGGGCGCCGCCGGCCCAGCCATGGGAGCTCAAGAAAAGGCCGAACCTGATGGGAGGCTTAAGGGCACGAATGAGGCCGAGGACGAAGGAGGCCAAGGGATGAAGGCCGCCTAAGACCGTGGGCGCTCCGAACACCAACGCTCGGCTGTCCACGAGGTCCGCGCACAGGGCACCAAGATCAGCTTTGGCGAGATCATGCACAGCCACATCTAGCCCACCATCACGCAAAGGCTCCAGCACAGCCGCAATAAGTTTTTCTGTGGCGTTCCACATGCTCACATAGGCCACGAGTACCTTGGGATTGGTCTCTCCGGCCGCCCATCTTTTGTACCAGGTCAAAATGGGCGCGGGATCGCGCCAGATGGGACCGTGGCTTGGACCGATCATGGCCGGTTCAAGCTCCAGGGCCTTCTCCAAGGCGCGCTGGGCCGCGCGGCGATAGGGCATCAGGATCTCCCCAAAATAGCTCTTGGCCAGCTTTTCGATGTCTGGAACTCCGTCAGCGTAGAAACCCTTGGAAGTGTGGGCACCAAAGAAGTCGCAGGGGAAAAGGATCCGATCCTCGGAAAGGAAGGTGAACATCGTTTCCGGCCAGTGCACGAAGGGGACCTCCAAGAAGCGCAAAGTTTTCCGACCAAGGTCAAGGGAATCGCCATCCCGCACGACCTCCATGCGCTCCTCGGGGAGGCGATAGAGCCGAGCTGCCATCTCCCGGCCCTTTTCGGTGAGCAAGAATTTGGCCTTGGGCGCGCGAGAAAGGATCCAAGGCAGAGCTCCAGCATGGTCGGGCTCAGCATGATTCATGATCACGTAGTCCAGCTCAGCCGGGTCGACCACAGCCGCGATCTTTTTCCAAAGATCCTCTTCGAACCCGGGGTTCACCGTGTCGATGAGGGCTTTCGCCCTCTCGCCCACCACGAGGTAGGCGTTGTAGGAGGTTCCCTGGGGAAGGGGGATCAGGGCATCGAAGATCCGGCGGTCCCAGTCTTTAGCGCCAACCCAAAATACGGCCGGCGCGATTTCATAACGCGCGCTCATTGAACTCCCTCTTCGTCCAGAAGCCGTTTCTCCCCGGAAAGCTCGCGGGGGTGGGTGATGTCCTGGGTCACTTCCAGGGTCCCCAAGTACTCCCCGTTTCGGCCCCAAACGGGGAAGTACCGAATGTATACAAACCGCCCCTGGTGGTTGATCCAGAACTCCGCCACCTCCCGTTTCTTCTCCCGGAACTCTCGGAGGATGCGCTCCACAATGGGCAGGCTTTTCTGCGGGTGGCAGTTCTGCACTTTTCTTCCGATCACGGCCGGTGTGCGCACGAAGATCCGGTCTTTTGTGGCGTTGAAATAGCGCACGGTGTTGTCCTTGTCCACGAAGGTGATGTCCACGGGAAGCGTGTTTAGGATGGCCTCAAGCTCCTCCGGAGTGAGCTCGCCGGTAGGGAAGCGGACGCGAATTTCCGGGGTCAAGGTCGGCGTTGACGGCGTCTCAGCACGAGCCATAACTGCAGGAACCGGGGGCACGGCCGGGGTGAAGCAGCAGTAGCCGATCTCGTCAAATTGGGCCCGAAGATCGGGCCATACCCCTTCCGGCACCACCCGCAGCGCCGCGGGAAAGAGAATGCGGTTCTCTTTAAAGAAGTGGGAGGTGAGCATCTCCCCCAGAGTCACGGCCAGTTCCCGGAGACGTGGCCCTTCCGCGGTCTGGATCTCCTTTTTCAGGGCGCGGATCTCCTGGTGTTCGCTCCACATGACCCGTGGCGGCTCCACAATCCCGTGCTTCTCTAAGACGGGGAAGAGCACGTTCTCCTCGCGAAGATAGTGCTTCTCCGATTCCCGCAGATGTTCCCGAATGTGCTCGATCGCTTCCCGGTCGTTTGCGGCCACGGCGCGGTTCAACTGCTCCGCGATTTTCAAGAGCTCGCGGTGCTCGGCCATGAGGATTCCGATGGGATGCCACTCCGGGGCAAGAAACTCCTCCTTTTCCAAGGATTCGTGGAAGAGGGCGAGGTGCAGATCGCAAAGTTTCCGGATTTCTTCGGGAGAAACACCTTCACGGACCAATTCCTCCTCGATTTGGGCGATCTCAAGGGGGGTGATCTGGCCCACAGCTTTCCGAAACTCTTCCTGAAGGGTTTCCGGACTTTCTCCCGCATGGATGCGGCGCAGGATGGACTTCAGGGCCTCTTTCCTGTGGCTCGACAACATCTCGCTCATCCTTCCTCCTTTTTAGAGGTGAGGCGCGCCACCACCTCCGCTAGGCTCGTTTGGGAGAGGAAGCCGACGATGCGGTCCCGGAGGGGATCCCAAACGGGGTAAAGGGGGCAGTTGGGATTTCCCTGGCAAGGCGAGACCTCAAACGGGCAATCCTGGAGGGCGGCCGGACCCTCCACGGCCTCGATGATCTCTTTGAGGGTAAGGGTTTCCGGCGGGCGAGCCAAGGATACGCCGCCGCTGCGGCCGCGCTGGGTCTGAAGAATCCCCACGCGCACTAAGATCGGCACGAGTTTTCCTAAGTAGGCTTGGGGGATGTCTGCGGCGGAAGCGAGCTCCTGGACTGAAGCCGGGCTTCCGCGGCGGGCCAGCTCCTCCAGGGCCAGGATGGCGTATTTTGTGGAAAGGGTCAAGCGCACCGGCACCCCCTAAAATCAGACCTTTTTGTCTGGTTTATGTTAGGGAGCCGCGCAGAAAAAATCAAGGGGCCCGTGCGAGCTCCCGTCGGGGCCAAAGCCTCCGGGCGCACCCGGGCGGCCAGCTCGGGCCAAGGGTTCCCCTATCACCCACAGGTGACGACTTACCGTTGCTCCCTTCCGGGCCTGGCGGGGTTTGCCGGCCTGCGTCGCAGGGGGCTCGGCCGTCATCGCCGCCTCTCCCGAGCCGCTTCCGCCACCCGGCCTCTCGGGGAGCCCATGGGCTCCACGTGGAGCGGGTTTTGGATGCAGGGGACCGCTACCCCCCCACCCTGCACGGGCCTGGCGGAGGGGGCGGGATTTGAACCCGCGGCACCCTTTTGGGGTGCACCTGCTCTCCAGGCAGGTGGTTTCGGCCGCTCGCCCACCCCTCCGCAGCCAGAATTCTACCGGAAAACCGTTGCTCCGGTCAAAGCATGCCGCGGAGCAAAAGCCAAAGGAGGGCACCGATAAGACCGCTTAGGGTAGGCGTGAGTACCCAGCCGGCCCCAATGGCCGCCACTTGGCGCAGGTTCACCGCCTCTACCCCTTGCACCAGCCCAATTCCCACCACTGCACCCACCACGGCCTGGGACGACGAGACAGGCACACCCACCGCGGTGAACAACTGGAGGACCGCGGCCTGGGCGGCCATGGCCAAAAGGGCGGGCCAGGTGCCCACTTGAGCCAGGCGGTTTCCCACCGTAACGATGACAGGGCGGGCGTACGTGAGGACGCCGAGGGCAATGCTGGCCCCCCCGATGAGGGCGCCCACCGTCGCAGAAACCAACCCCGCGCCTACAAAAACCCCGGTGACGTTGGCCACATTGTTTGCACCCAAGGCGTAGGCTCCCCACACTCCCATGAGAATCAGGCCCCAGCGCACGAGGCGGTCGAACCTCTCGAGGCTAGCGAAGGCTCGGAGCACAAAGGGGCTAAGGAAGCGGTGGAGAAGGAAAGCGATGCAGAGGGCTCCCAAAGGGGAGGTAATCCAGGAAAGGGCGATTTTCAAAAGCACCCACCATTCCACGGGTTTTCCCGCGATCAAAGCGACGCCCACAATGGCGCCCACCGCGGCCTGGGACGTGGAGACCGGAAGGCCTCGCCAGGTCATGAGGGTTACGGTGAGGCCGGCGGCCAGGGCCACACAAAACGCGCCAGCGGTCTCATGGGCCGCCAGGGCTTCGTAGGTGCCCATCCCGGCCTGCCCGGAGAGATAGGCTCCCAGGAGGACAAGGAGGGCGGTAAGGGTGACTCCGGTGCGGTAGCGGATGGCGCCGGTGGTGATACCGAGGCCGCAAATGTTGGCGGCATCGTTGGCGCCGAGGGCCCAGCCCATAAACAGCGTGGGGAGAAGCGCCCACATCGCACCCAAGCCCTCCCATCCTGTGGTGTATGGTGGGCTTTATACCTCTATAGAGAGGCGGGCGCAAGGGGCAACCAAAATGCGCCCGGCAGGACTCGAACCTGCGACCTGCGGTTTAGGAAACCGCCGCTCTATCCTTCTGAGCTACGGGCGCAATTTCCCCTATCTTAATTAGAAACCCTGTTCGCCGCTGACCTCGAGAAAGCGGAGCTCCGGCCGAGTGCACCGGGTTCCCCGGGTTTTCCCCCGCAAATACCAAATCTCCACGGGCGTCCCGAGCTGGATGTCCCGGTAAAGTTGCTCAGTTACCATGAACCGCTCGCTCTTCTTCTCCCCGCCTTCCTCGTACTCCACCACCAGATAGAAAACCTCTTCGCTCACGCGCACCACTTTGGTCTCGGGCTTGGAACCCGGGCACAAGGGGCACCCACCCACCACCACGGTCTGCTCCCGCTCCACCGTGCCCACCGTCTTGTGGACCACCGTGCCTTGCAAGGTGACCAACTCCGCTTGGGCACAATCCGTGACAGTGATGTACCCCAGCACCCCGATCACGCCCAACAGCACCGCCAAAAGAAAGAGTTGAAAGGGCTGCATGGCGTTCCAAGAATAAGCCAATTCCCGGGGTTTGCCAAGCGAGGTGGTAAACTCAGGCCAATGGAGATTCTTGCGGGGCTGACCGAGGAACAACGGGCAGCGGTGACCCATGAGAGCGGGCCCCTCTTGGTCCTGGCCGGGGTCGGCACCGGCAAGACCACAGTTATTGCCCGCCGCATCGCCTACCTCATTGCCGAGGATTTCGTGAAACGGCCAAGCCAGCTTTTGGTGTTCACCTTCTCCAATCAGGCCGCGGAGGAGATGCTGGACCGAGCCTTCACCTGGATCCAGTACGCGGCTCTGGACGCCTGGGTAGCCACGTACCACTCCGTGTGCGAGCGGATCCTGCGGGAAAACGCGCCCCTGAGCGGGCTCCCCCCGGACTTCAAAGTGCTCGATGAATGGGACCAGCGGGTGTTCCTTCTCGATCACCTCACGGAGCTTCCGTTGCGGCGGCTCCGCTCTCCGGCCCTGCGCCGCCCCTTGGCCTTCCTGACGCCTGTTCTCTCCTTGATCCAGCGGGCTAAGGATGAGGCCGTTACGCCTGAGGCGTACCTGCGCTGGTGGGAAAAGCGGGAAGCTTCCCTTCCCCCGGATGAGCGAGAGCTTCACCGGGAGATAGCGGAGATCTACCGGGCCTACCAGGAGCTCCTTCTGCGGGAGGGGGTGGTGGATTTTGGCGACCTCATTATGAAATGCGTGGACCTCCTTCATTCCCACCCGGGACTCCTGGGCGAGTACCACGCCCGATTTCCCTATGTGCTTGCCGACGAATTTCAGGATACGAGCCGGGCGGAATTGCGCCTCGTGAACCTTCTCGCTGGCCACGGCAACGTGACGGTGGTGGGCGACGACGACCAAGCCATCTACGGTTTTCGCGGGGTTGCCTGGGACAATCTCCGCGCGTTTTTGCGGGCCTTCCCCCAAAGCAAAGTCGTGGTGCTCACCCAAAATTTCCGTTCTACCCAGAGAATTCTCGATTGTGCAGTGCGCCTGATTCGCCAGAACGCCTACCGGTTGGAGGCCCTATCCCTTCGGGGGGAGATCCCCCAGGCCATCACCAAGGAGTTGCGCTCCCCGTTTGGCCCGGGTCTGGCTCCCGTACATCGGCATTTTCCCAGCGTGGTGGAGGAGGCGGCCTTTGTCGCGGAAAAAGCGCGGGAACTCCACGCCGAGGGTATCGCCTACGGAGACATGGCCGTTTTGTACCGCAATCGCTACCGACCGGAGGCTTACCTCCGGGCCCTTTCCGAGGCGGGCGTGCCCTGGACCCTGGCCGGCGGATACCGGGCAGGGCTGTTCGATCAGGAAGAGATTAAGCTCCTCATGTCCTTCCTGCGGGCGCTGGCCGATCCCCGGGACGATCAGTCCCTCTACCACCTTCTGGGTTCTCCCATTTACCGCTTGCCTGGGGAGGACCTGGCGCAGCTGGTAGGTGCTTCCCAGCGGAGCCATCGCCCCCTACGGGGACTCCTTGCGGAGGCCGTGGAAAAGGGGGATCTTTCCCCGGAGGGGCTGGACACGGCTCGCCAAGTGCTGGCTGACCTGGCGCACTGCGAAGAGCTGGCCCGGGGAGCCCCTGTCGGCCAGGTCCTCTACCATTTCCTTGCCGAGCGCACTGGTTATCTTCGCCGATTGGCCCAGGAAATTTCCCCGAGATCCCAGCGGGCTCTGGAGAAGATCGCCGCGTTCTTCGAACAGGTGGTGCGGCGGTTCGAGGAGGTGGCCCGCTACGACCGTGTTCCCTGGTTCGTGCGCTACGTGGAGGAATTGCGGGAACTGGGGTGGAACCCCATGGTGGGCGAGGCCGAGCCCGGGTTGGATGCGGTGCAGGTCATGACGTTTCACCAGGCCAAGGGCCGGGAGTTCCACGCGGTTTTTCTCACCGGGCTTGTGGAAGATTTCTTTCCTGGACGGATCCAGCGCCCGGTGTTTTCCCTACCCGCGGAGCTCGTAGAGGAAACCCTACCCGCGGATATAGCTCATGTAGAGGAGCAGCGGCGTCTGTTTTACGTGGGGATGACCCGAGCCAAGCGCCACCTTTTCCTTCTTTCCGCGGACGATTACCGCTTGCCTGGGGAGGAGCCGCGGAAGCGGGCGGCGAAGATCTCGCGGTTTGTGGTGGAAGCCCTGGGGCTGGAGGGGCTGGGCCCGCGGGTCACGGAGAGCCCCGCTCTTTTCCGCATCAGTCGTGCGGCCCCACCCCCGGAGCCCGTGGTCCCCCTCAGGGCTGAGGGAACGCTCCAACTCTCCTTCCGCCAGGTGGACGATTGGCTCACTTGCCCCCTCAAGTACAAGTATGTCCATATCCTGCGGGTGCCCATTCGTTTGCATCCCACCGTGATTTTAGGCAACGCCGTGCATCAGGCCATCCGGAGCTACCACCTGGCGAAACGAGGAGGCCGCAGCCTTTCGCGGGATGAACTGCTGGCTGTGTTCGAGGGAGCCTGGCGTTCCGAGGGTTTTCTTTCCGCGGCCCACGAGGAGGAGCTGCGCCGCCATGGCCAGGACGCGTTGGCCTGTTTTCTGCAATTCGAAGAGGCCGAGGGAGGGCGGCCGCTTTTTGTGGAACAGTACTTCGCGTTCGAGGAGAACGGGATCAAAGTCATCGGTTACTGGGACCGGGTGGATCGTCGGCGCGATGGGGTCCTAATCATCGACTACAAGACCTCGGAGGTTCCGGTAGAGGCAGCGGATCGGAGGGCTCAGGATTCTTTGCAACTCGCGATTTATGCGCTCGCTTACCAAAGGGTGTTCGGCGAGCTTCCCCGAGAGGTGCAATTGCGGTTTTTGACGCCGGAGGTGGTGGTAGGGCGGGCGGGGCCTACAGAAAAAATGCTTCGCCGGGCTTGGGAATCCATCCAGGAGGCGGCGGAGGGCATTCGCCGAGAGGATTTCCACGCCAAACCTTCCTATGTCGCTTGCCGATACTGTGCGTACCGCACCATCTGTCCGGCGGCCCTGCCCCTGTGAAGAAGAATTCGTACAATTCCGGCTTGTAAGGAGGAAAGTGTGCCCAGGCAGCGGTGCGGGGAACTCACGGAAAAGCACGCGGGGCAGCGGGTCAGCTTGGCCGGTTGGGTCCAGGCCGTGCGGGACTTCGGGAGCCTCACGTTCGTGGATTTACGGGATTCCACAGGGATCGTGCAGCTTGTGTTTCGAGGCGAGGCCGCGGCCCGCACGTTGGGGCGGGAGGATGTCATCCGGGTTAGGGGCACGGTGGTGCCCCGGGAGAACCCCAATCCCCTCCTGGCCACGGGCGCCATCGAGGTGGCGGTGGAGGCCCTAGAGGTATTGGGTAAATCCAACCCCCTTCCGTTCCTTCCCGAGGAGGAGGTCAAGGCGAGCGAGGAGACGCGCCTGCGTTACCGGTTCCTGGACTTGCGGCGGGCCCGAATGCAGAGGAACCTGCGGCTGCGCCACCGCGTATGCTGGGCCATCCGCCAGTACCTCGATGCCCAGGGATTCATTGAGATCGAAACGCCCATGCTTACGCGGTCCACGCCCGAGGGCGCACGGGACTTCCTGGTGCCCAGCCGCCTGGAGCCCGGGAAGTTCTACGCCTTGCCCCAGTCGCCCCAACTGTTTAAGCAGATCCTCATTTGCTCGGGGGTGGAGAGGTACTTCCAAATCGTGCGCTGCTTTCGCGACGAGGATCTGCGGGCCGACCGCCAGCCGGAGTTCACCCAACTCGATATGGAAATGGCCTTCCTCGAGGACCCCGAGGAGCTGTTTGGCCTCTTGGAGGGGCTGGTGGCCCACGTGTTTCGCGCCACCGCGGGGGTGGAGTTGGAGACTCCATTCCCGCGCATTCCCTACGCCGAGGCCATGCGCCGGTATGGGTCGGACAAGCCCGATCTGCGGTTTGGTCTGGAGATCGTGGACCTTACGGACCTATTTTCCTCCGCAGGATTTCGGATTTTTTCCGAGGTGGCGGCCCAAAGGGGCGTGATCCGGGCCCTTCCTCTCCCGGGCGGGGCGGACCTTTCCCGCGCGGAGCTAGAGAGGCTTGAAGAGGTCGGGAAAAGTTTGGGGTTGGCTGGGCTCCTTTGGCTGAAAGTGGAGGATGGGCTGCACTCGCCCCTGGGAAAGCACGTGAGGCCGGAGGTGTTGGCGGAGGCGGCGCACCGGGCCGGCCTTAACCCTGGGGATCTTCTCCTCCTTGCGGCTGGTCCGGCTGGCGTGGTAGCCCCGGCCTTGGGCGAGCTGCGGGCGCGCCTGGCCCGGGAGCGGGGCTTTGTTCCCCCAGGAAAGTGGGCCTTGGCCTGGATCGTGGATTTTCCGCTTTTCAAGCTCTCCGAGGAAGGCCGCATCGAATCGGAGCATCATCCTTTCACCTCCCCCAAGGACGAGGACCTTCCGTTTTTGGAAAGTGACCCCTTGCGGGTGCGGGCCAAATGCTACGATCTTGTGATGAACGGAGTAGAGCTGGCTTCCGGCTCCATCCGCATCCATCGGCGGGATCTGCAGGAGCGGGTGTTCCGGATCCTGGGGATTGGCCCAAACGAAGCGGAGCGGCGGTTCGGCTTCTTCCTGCGGGCCCTGGAGTACGGGGCTCCGCCCCACGGCGGCATCGCTTTTGGTCTCGATCGGTGGGTGATGATGCTGGCGGGGGAGAATTCCATTCGCGAGGTGATCGCTTTTCCCAAGACGGCCACGGGGGCCTGCCCCCTGACGGGGGCCCCGGCGGAGGTGGAGGAAGCCCAGCTGCGGGAGCTCCGAATCAAGCTGGATCTTTAGGGTGATGCGTCGCTGGCGGTTTGGGATACTGGGCGGGCTGGTGGTGGGGGTGGTTATCCTTTTGGCCGGTGCCTTACAGGGCACGGAGTTTCGTGGAGGCCGGCCTTTCCCCTCCCCAGGGGTCGGCGCGCTCTCCGGGTCCCCCACCAGGGGTGTGGAGATCTCCGCGTCTTGGATCCTGGATCTCCTGCGCATCGTCGTGTTTTTGGGACTGTGTTTGTCCGCGATTCTGGTCCTTTTCTCCCGCCATTTCCGGCGGCATGTGTTGTACCTCTTGCTTTCCCTGGCCGTTTTTGGGCTGGCCTGGAGCATGATCTCCCGCTGGGTGGGTTCTGTGCCGGTCCAGGCGCCCGCCGAGGCTCCGCCCGGGGCAGTGTGGGGAGGCGAGGAGGGCGGCGCGGAGGAGATGGTGCCCACAGCCCCCTCCTGGGCCGTGCCGCTGGCCACGGTGGTAGCGGCATGCCTCCTGGCGCTCTGGCTTGGGCCGCGGTTGCTAGGGATGTTGGAGCAAAAGCGGCGCAGAAAGGGGATTCAAGAGGTGGCCCGGGAAGCGATGGCCGAGCTGCAGCGGGGCGGCCCCGTTTCCGATGTCGTCCTGCGGGCCTGGTTGCGCATGGTGGAGATCCTCTCAGCCCGCGCGGGCGCGGCGGATCGGCCCAGTTTGACCCCCCGAGAATTTGCGGAGAACTTGGCTAAACTGGGATTCCGGGACGAGGCCATCCAGCTTCTGACGGAGCTTTTTGAGGAGGTACGGTACGGGCACAAGGAGAGCGAACCCCGCCGCGCGCAAGCCCTGGCGGCGCTGGCTGCTTTGGAACAAGCCTACGCCTAGCCTTCGGTACGCCTTGATGGTTCTGGGCCTGGCCGGCCTGTTCGTCGCGCTGTTCCTAAGCTTTCCCCACTGGATACGGGACCTCCTGGTGGACCCGGCGCTGCGCCTCTTCCTTTTCTTGGATTCCCTGCCCCAGGGCCTGGTTTGGGTGCTTGTGTTGGTGGTGGTGGCTTTCCTAGGGCTTCGGATGCTCCAGTTCTTTCCCAACGAACCCAGGTCGAAAGCGAGGAAGGGGAGAACCCCGGAGGTGCTACCTGGCCGGGAATTGGTGGTGCTCCTCCGGCGGGTCTCGTACTCGCCGTGGGCGCGGCGGGCCCTGCGCCATCGCCTGGCCCGGATCCTCGTGGCCCTGCGGACGGAACGTGAGCCTGTCTCGGCCAGCCAGATTTGGCAGGAACTGCGGAGCGGACGGTGGCCTGGGGACAATGCCCTTGGTCGTTTTCTCCGGGGCGAGGAGGCCCCGGATTTCCAAACTGCGCTAACAAAGGCACTGGATGAGCTTTGGCGGTATGCCGAAGGAGGTGAGCTTTGACCCTTGAGGAAGTCCGTGTGCGCGCGGAGGCCATCCTTTCCGAGGTGGAGCGGGTGATTGTGGGAAAGCACGAACCCCTCACCCTGATTCTTGCTGCGATTCTCGCGGGTGGGCACGTGCTCATCGAGGACTACCCTGGGCTGGCCAAGACCCTGGCCGCCCGGTGCCTGGCCCAGGCCTTGGGGCTTGAGTTCCGACGGATTCAATTCACCCCCGACCTTCTTCCCGCGGACGTGGTGGGCACTCACGTCTTTCGTCGGGAGGAAGGGAAATTTGTGTTTCAGCCCGGCCCGATCTTCACCCAAATTCTTCTCGCCGATGAAATCAACCGTGCCACCCCCAAGACCCAGTCCGCTTTGCTCGAGGCCATGCAGGAAAACCAAGTCACGGTGGAGGGCAGTACCTACCCACTTCCCCAACCCTTCGTGGTTTTGGCCACCCAAAACCCCATCGAGTACGAGGGAACCTTCCCCCTTCCGGAGGCCCAGGTGGATCGATTTTTGGTGCGGGTACGGTTCGGCTATCCCAGCGGGGCTGAAGAGGTGGAGATTCTCAAGCGCCGCATCGCCCGAAAGGCGGAAGAGGTCTCGGTGCGCACGGTTTCTTCCCCGGCGGAGGTGTTGGCCATGCGGGCCGCCCTGGAGGAAGTGCTGGTGGACTCCGATCTCCTCCAGTACATGGCGGATCTCGTGGGGCGGACCCGGCGCCACGAGGCCCTGAGTCTGGGCGCGAGTCCCCGTGGGTCCCTGGCTTTGTTGCGCCTGAGTCGGGCTTGGGCAGCCCTGCATGGCCGGGATTATGTTCTTCCGGACGACGTGAAGGCCGTGGCCATTCCCGCCTTGAGCCACCGCCTCCTCCTTTCCCCGGAGCTCTGGACACGGGAAGTGCGGACGGAGGACATTGTGGCGGAGATTTTGGCCCGCGTTCCCGTGCCCAAGGTCCCGACATGATCGGGCCCAAGGCCCGCTTGGAATTTCTGGTTCTCGCGGCCCTGCTCACCTTAGGCCTGGCCGTGCGTAACCCCGGCCTCCTTGTGATGGCCATTCCCTTGGCTTGGCGCCTGACCTTGGGGCTCCTGTGGGTGTCCCCCAACCCGGAACGCACCCTCCAGGTGCGGCGCACGGTGTACCCCACCCGGCTCACGGAGGGCGGGGTGGTCCGAGTGGACGTGGAGGTGAAGAACCTGGGCCGCGCCAAGCTGGACCTCCAGGTGTGGGATGGGCCGTATCCCGGGTTTTCCGAGGTGCGCGGCCAGTGGCAAAAGACCGCCCTCCTTCTACCGGGGGAGTCTCTCTCCCTCTCCTACGAGGCCCACCCGGCCCGGGGGGTGTACTTCCTGCACGCGGTGGGCGTGGAGGTGGGGGACCCCTTGGGATTAGCCCCGCGGCGGGTGAATCTCCCCTGCCCAGCGGAGATCCTCGTGCTTCCGCGGTACGAAGATCTTTCCCGGATGGAATTTGGCGCGCGTCGGACGCTGGCCATGCCGGGCACGGTGCGGGCGCGGCGCGGCGGCGTGGGCCTAGAGTTCTATGGGATCCGGGAATACCGACCCGGCGACCCCGTGCGCCGGCTAGCCTGGAAGGCCATGGCCCGGCGGGATGAGCCGGTGGTGGTGGAATTCGAAGAGGAACGGGTGGCCGAGGTGGCAGTGGTATTGGACGTGCGGGCCCGTGCCTATCGGGCTACATCGCCGGAGCTTTTTTCCTGGGCCGTGCGGGCGGCGGCAGCCCTCGCCCACTACCACTTGCGGCAGGGGCATCGGGTGGCCCTCCTTAAGTACGGAGCCTATTTGGACTGGGTTTTCCCCGGCTATGGCCGCCGACACGAGCAAAGAATCCTCCGGGAATTGGCCCAGGCCCAGCTGGGCGAGTCCGAAGTTTTTGCGGATCTGGAAAATCTCCCCACCCAGCTCTTGCCCCCCGGCTCCCTTGTCCTCCTCGTCTCCCCCCTGCTCTTTGGGGACGAGGAAACGCTGGGGCAGCTCGTGGCCCGCGGGTACCGCGTGGGGGTGATCATGCCCGACCCGACCTCCGCGGGGCTGGAGGGGTTGGAGCACACACCCGAAGCGGAGACGGCTCAGCGCATCCTCGCCTTGGAACGCTGGATTCTCCTCCGGCGATTGCGGCGAAGCGGGGTCCTGGTGGGGGTGTGGGACGTGCACCGCCCGCTTTCTCCCCTGGTGCGGCGGTTGCGGGAGACGGTTAGCGCATGGCGCTGATGGCGGTCTTGCTCGCCGTTGGCCTGGCCTGGGTGGCCCACGGACACCCCGTGCACCCCGGTTGGGCGGGGCTCGTGGTGGTTCCCATGGGGTGGGCGGCCGGACTCCGGTTCCGCATCCCAAAGCTTGTGTTCCTGGGGTTTGTAGGTCTGGTGGGGCTAGCGGCATCCGGTGCGGTGGGGGGAAACCTCCCGCTTGGGCTGGGGGTGTTGGGCTTGGCCCTTCTGGCCTGGGATGGCTCGGCTTTTCGGGGCGGGCAGGACAGGGGAAGTGCAGCACGAAGGCTACGTCGCTCGGTTTTGGTGGTGTGCACAGGCCTGGCTCTGGCTTTCGCTGCGTCCTTGCTCCGCTTTTCCCTCAACTTTTGGGTCCTGCTGGGGGGCCTCGTGTTCGCCTGGCTCGCCCTTTGGGCCTGGCTGCGGGAGGTCTCTCACTCCTCCGGCGGGAATGCCAACGGGAACCGATCGACGTCCGGACCAACGCGGTAGGCCTGGTCCAGGATGCCATCGTCGTTGGCGTCGCCGGCAGCAAACCCCTCCCAGAAATTGCCGCGCTGGCCGTCATCGAATTGGTTGCGTCCGCACGATTGGGCGTGCTCGTGGTTCTGGATGAACGCGTTCTCCGCCACGACGTTTCCCGCGCTCTCCAGCTCAAAAAGGAGACCCAGCCCGCACTGCTCGATCACCGATTGAGTGAGGACGGAACTACGTATGCCTTGAAACCAAATCCCCACCTCAGCCTTGCTCACCCGAATTTTTTCCAGGGTGATCCCCTCGGAGAACAGGAGGCGGATGCCGTCCCCGCAGTTGTCGGCTCGGATTTCCCGCAGTGTAAGGTTTCTTCCTCCGCTCACGAAGATCCCGGCAAGGGAACCCCGCACCACCACGTTTTCCACCACCACGTTTTCCACGTTTTGCAGCCAGATTGCGGCCACGGCCGCCCCGTAAACCTCGAGGTTACGGAGGATCAAGGGCGCGCGGACGTTGGCGATGAGGATGCCACACGGTTCGCCATTGGCGTCTACGCGGAATCCCTCAAGGACGAACGGCGAGGTCGCCGTGCCCAACCCGGAGGCCACGCCAAGGAGATCTTCCAAGGAATGGACGAGAATCGGGCCACGGGTAGGCACCTCCGCCAACCCCAAGGTCGCCATAACACCAATTCCCAACGCTAGGAGCCATCGCATGCCCATCACCAGGCTAAGGCTAAGGGTTCACCCGCAGGGGAACCAGGGCCAATGTCCTGTGTCAAGGTAATATAGGCTACCTTGCGGAAGGAGGGGGCCATGGACCAGGTGGAGGCTTTGGTGGAGGTGCCCAAAGGGAGTCGCAACAAGTATGAGTTCGACGAGCGCCTCCGATGCTTTCGTCTGGACCGCGTCCTCTATTCGCCTTTACACTACCCCGCGGACTACGGATTCATTCTGAATACTCTGGCCGAGGACGGCGACGCGTTGGATGTACTCATCGTGACCTACGAGCCAACGTTTCCTGGATGTGTGGTGCCCGTGCGGCCGGTGGGCGTATTGGATATGCAGGACGAACGTGGACGCGACCAGAAAATTCTCGCTGTACCTGCGGTGGACCCCCGGTTCGCGGAAGTGCATGACCTCGCGGGGCTTCCGCGCCATCTCCTTCTTGAGATCGAGCACTTTTTCACGGTGTACAAAACGCTGGAGGAGAAATCCACGGAGATCCTTGGCTGGAAGGGAAGTGAGGAGGCCTGGCGGTTGATTCGCCTGGCTCAGGCGCGGGCAGGGAAAGCCTGAAGGTATGGGCCAGGCGGGACCAGGGCAGGGAACGCGCGTCCCCCCCAGGTCGGCCGGGCTTCCTTGGGTTCGATCCAACTCGGTCCCTATCCTTGGGCCAAGAGCGTCGTCCCAAGGAGGCGATGGAATGATGCGCAGATCACTTTTGGTGACGGTTGTCGTGGGGCTGGTTTCCGTTTGGGGACTCACCCCAGGCCTGGCCGACGCGGGACTGACCGGGGGTTCCTTCCTCGACGTGCCCAAGAGCCACCCGGCCTATGCCTCCGTGCAGAACCTCCTTTCCCGGGGGATCCTCGTGCCCACGGCCAGCGGACAGTTCATGGGGGATCAGCCCCTGCTGCGGTACGATGCGGCGGTGTGGCTGGATCGGGCGATCAAGAACATCGAGGCCAAGATCTCGACCACCACCGATCTAACCCCTCGCCTGACCTCCCTGGAAAGCCAGGTTCGCAGCCTTTCTTCCGATCTCAGCGGTCTCAGAGCCGATATCTCCACCCTTTCCGCGCGCGTGAGCGCCCTCCAGCAGGCGGTGGGGCAGGGCGGGGAAGTAGCCCAGAAAGCCCAGTTGGGGGTGGTCCTGGGGCTGACGGGGATGATCCTGGGGTTGGCCGCTCTGGCCTGGCTCATTTTCTTCTAACCCTGGTCTGTCCGGCTTTCGACTCCCTTCCCGTTGGGAAGGGAGTTTTATTTTAGGGAACGGAGGCGAAGGGGGAGGCCTTCCTGGCAACGCGGACATATGTTGGCCTGAATATGGCAAGCCAGGAGCTGCGTCCCCTCCCGCTGGATGAGCAGAGCCTTGCAGCCTGGGCAGTACGTGTTCTGGTCAGGATGCCCGGGAACGTTGCCTACGTAGACAAAGCAGAGTCCTGCCGCTTCGCCGATGGCCTTGGCCCGCTCCAGGAGGGGAATGGGCGTAGGTGGGGCGCGAAATTGATGGGCAGGGAAATAGCGGGTGACGTGCCAGGGGGTGGTGGGGCCCAGCTTCTCCACAATGCCCGTGGCCAAAAATCGCAGCACGGGCTCGCTGTCGTTGACGCCCGGGATCACCAGGGTGGTGACCTCCACGTGGACCCCGTGGCGTTGAAAGAGCTGGGAATTCCGGGCCACCACGGCGAACTCGCCCCCACAAAATTGACGCACACCCGCAGGATCGGCTTTCCAATCCACATTGACCCCGTCCAAACCTGCAGCCAAAAGCAGCTCCAGGGCCTCTTCCGTCATGTACCCATTGGTCACCAAGGTGGTGTGGAGCCCCGCCCGGTGGGCCAAAGGGAAGAGTTCCAGCGCCCACTCCAAAAGCAGGGTGGGCTCGTTGAAACTCAGACACACTCCCCGGCACCCGGTTTCCTGGGCCAGTCGCACAAATTCCGCGGGTGGGACGTACCCGTAGCCGGCTTCCGGAGCGGGTGGTTGGTGCGATAGCTCCCAGTTTTGACACCACGGGCAAGTGAAATTGCATGACCAGGTTCCGGCAGTGAGGGCGAGGTCCCCCGGGAAAAGATGGTAGAAAGGCTTCTTTTCCATGGGGTTGGCAGCGATGGAGGAGAGAAGGCCGTACACAAGGGTAAAAATTTTCCCGCCTCGGTTCTCCCGGGTTTGGCAAACCCCCTTTTCGCCTGGGGCGAGAACGCAGCGGCGGCTACAGGTCAAACAACGGGCCTTTCCTCCGGGAAGCTTTTCCTGAAGGATCCCCTCCCGCACCCAGGGCTCCATAACCCGCCTCTCGGATAGGTTACCCCGGACCTCTCCACCCGGGCGAACGGGGGAAGTTTGTGCTCCATGGTTTTGGTGACCTCCACGATATGGATCACGCGATGGCCTTGAGCCACAAGCCAATCGGAAATGAGCCGTCGGTGACACCGCCACCAAAACCGCTCCGCACAGAGGATGACTACTTTTCCCCCTTTGGCCAGGGAAAGAAGTTCCTTCATCCCTCTTTGAAAATCCTCGGTGAGCATGTGGTCCGCGTAGTTCCGGAAGCCTAGGGATTCCCAACCCTGGTTGGGTGAGGTTTCCCCCAAGCCTTCTCTTCGGTAGCCCCCGAGTTCCTTTCCTAACCATACGTAGGCGATGCCTTCCTCTCCCAACGTCTGGATCAACCTTTCCCGGCTGAAGTGAGGGACCCGCTGGGACGAAGGAAAGGCGCGGACATCAGCCACAGCCCCAATCCCATGAATTCGCAGGATCTCCAAAAACTCCGCGAGCGGACGCGTAGAGTGCCCAAGGGTGAAGAAGTCCACGGCGGAGTTTACCTTGTGGGGCCTCCCTGGGATCCGGGACGTAGAAGTCCGGCCAGCGTCGAGCGTCCAAGCGGGAAACCCTCGGAAGTTCTGGAGAAAAGCTGGGTGGGTGGTGCAGGACTTGAACCTGCGACCCCACGCACGTCAAGCGTGTGCTCTACCGAACTGAGCTAACCACCCACATCGCCCCAATCCAGGAGGCGGCGCCCGGATTTGAACCGGGGAATAAGGGATTTGCAGTCCCTCGCCTT
>JBBIVL010000020.1:8999-18320 GCA_037439765.1 Candidatus Bipolaricaulota bacterium | reverse complement strand
GGCTGTGAGTGTGACGAGCTTCCTCATGGACATCTCCTCGGAGATGGTCCTGAATCTGATTCCTCTCTTTTTAGCCAACGTGCTTGGTGCGGGCGGGACGGTCATCGGGGCTGTGGAGGGGGTGGCGGAGTCCGTGGCCGCGCTGTTGAGGGTTTTCTCTGGATATCTCTCCGACCTCTTCCGCCGGCGGAAGTGGCTGGCCGTTCTTGGGTACGGAATTTCCGCGTTGAGCAAGCCTTTCTTTTATTTGGCCGGAGCTTGGTGGCATGTGGCGTTGGCCCGTTGGGCCGATCGGGTGGGGAAAGGGATTCGCACGGCTCCCCGGGATGCCTTGGTGGCGGATTCCATCGACGCAGGGAACCGGGGCCTTGCCTTCGGGCTCCACCGCGCCGCCGATACCGCCGGCGCCTTTTTGGGCATCTTGGGAGCCCTCCTCGCCGTGCGGTTCACCCAAGGCTTCGCTTCTGAGCTTCAGGCCAGGACCTTTCGCACGATTGTTTTGGTGAGCCTTGTCCCGGCGGTCCTAGCGGTGCTTTCCTTGGCGTTATTGGCCCGCGAGCCACCGACGCGGGGCGCCGCACGACGTGCGCGGCCAACCTTGTCGGGCCTTGGCCGTCCCTTTCTTCTTTTCCTCCTCCTTGTGGGCCTCTTTGAGCTTGGAAATTCCGCGGACGCCTTCTTGGTCCTGCGGGCCCAAACCTTGGGCGCAAGCGTTCTTTCCATCCTCGGGATGCTCGCTGTGTTCAACCTTGTGTATTCCCTCGTTTCTGCTCCGGCCGGGGCTCTTTCCGACAGAATTCCCCGCAAGGCCCTTATTTTAGGGGGCTGGCTTTTCTATGCCCTGGTTTATTTGGCGATCGGCCTTGCTCGGGAAAGTTGGCACATGTGGGTGATTTACGGGGCTTACGGAGTCTACTACGGGGTGGCCTACGGCACAGCCCGGGCCCTCATCGCCGACATCGTTCCCCCGGAATTGCGGGGCACCGCCTACGGTGCCTACGCCACGGTGGTGGGCGCTATGGCGTTTCCCGCATCCTTGATCGCCGGAGTGCTGTGGGACACCTCCGGGCCTGCGGCGCCTTTTTTCTTTGGAGGAGGCGTGGGGCTTTTGGCCGCGCTGGGTCTGGCACTTTGGCGCCCCAGGCCCGTCTCCCCTCGCCGCGCCTGAGGCGAAGCTTGCCGGTTTGATCGAGGGTTACTACCATCAACGGGTACGGGCCCGTAGCTCAGGGGTAGAGCAGCCGGCTCATAACCGGTCGGTCGCAGGTTCGAGCCCTGCCGGGCCCAGTGCATGCGTAAGCTGGTGCTGGCCACAAGTGGGGTGGTCCGTGGGGACCCACCCCAAGCTGCCATCGGGGTGGTCCTCACCGACACCCAGGGCCGGGCCCTGGCCCAGATCGGCCGGACGGTGGGCAGAGCCTCCCCGGAGGCCGCGGCGTATAAGGCTTTGCTTGCGGGCCTACAGGTGGCCTCTCAGCATCAGCCCCAGGAACTGGTGGCGTTCGTGGACTCCCAGCAGTTGGCCAACCAAGTCCTCGGCGTGCTCCCCCCGCGGGAACCGGCCCTCCAATACCTGAACCGCCGGGTGCAAGAGGGCTTGCAAGCCTTCCCCCGCTGGCGGGTGAGTTATGTGGATGAGGACGTGTGCCGGCCGGCCCGGCGCCTGGCAGAGCAGGCCCTGTTTGAGGAACGCCAGACCGAACGCGAGCGCGCCACCCTGTGCCAAGAGATCCTCTTTCTCTTGGACCTCCTCCCCTTGGAGGAACTGCGCAAGGTGTTGGGTTTTCTCCAGAGCTTACACGCGAGCAAGGGCTGATGCGCATCGTTCTCCAGCGGGTGCGGGAGGCTTGGGTGCGGACGGACGGGAAGGAAGTGGCCCGCATTGGGCGCGGAGTGGTTCTCCTTGTGGGCATCGGCAAGAGCGACGAGGAAGAGGAAATTCTCTTCTGGGCCAAGAAGATTCCCGATCTCCGAATCTTTTCGGACGAGGAGGGCAAGTTGAACCGCTCCTTGCGGGAGATGGGGGGCGAGGTTTTGTGCGTCTCGCAGTTTACTCTGTACGGGGATGCCCTGGCAGGCCGGCGGCCCAGCTTCGACCAGGCCGCCCCTGCGGAAGCCGCTCGCGCCCTGTACCACCGGTTCGTACAGGCCCTGGAGACCCAGGGCATTTCTGTGCAAACCGGGATTTTTGGCGCCCACATGGAGGTGGGGTTGGTGAACGAAGGCCCGGTCACCTTGATTCTTGAGCGTCCTCCCGGAAAATAGCGGGCCACAAAGGAGGAACCATGGCAGCGGTTTCCAAATCTCGCCGATCGCATCGGGAGGTGCGGCTTCGCCGCACCCACTGGCGGGCCCAGATCCGCACGGCCACAGAGTGCCCCCAGTGCCACGCCTTCCGCCTCCCCCATCGGGTGTGCCCACACTGCGGCTACTACAACGGGATGCAGGTTGTCGTGGTGAAGGAAGAGAAAGGGTAGCTATTCCACGGGCCGCCCTTCCACCAGGAGAATGGGGAGGGTAAGGGCCAAGAGCGCCGCGCTCGAGAGAAAGGGAGCGGCAAAACCAAAGCTATCCGCAAGATACCCGCCGAGAATAGCTCCTCCTACGTTGCCCATGCCGGCCACGGCGTTGTAGAGGCCCAGGGCCTGCCCGCGCACAGCCAGCGGGGAAAGGCGGGACACCAACGCAGTGGTGGAGAGCTGGAAAAACGACCAGCTCAGCCCTGCCAGGCCGAAGAAAAGGGGAAGGAGCCCGGTGGGGGCACCGGTCCCCACCGCGGTGAACCCCGCGAAAATTCCAATTCGCACGACGAGCGCTAAGGCCAGAGCCGGGCGGTGCCCGAAGTGCTCGATGGCCCGCCGGGCCCAGCGATAGGCCACTACGCTCACCACGTGATGGGCCACGTACAGACTGAACACAAGCTCGTTGGGCCAACCCAAAACCCGCCGCAAAAATACGGGGAACGGCGCAAAGACCAAGGAAAAAGCCACAAAGGACAGGAATTCCCCGTAGTAGCAGAGCACCAGCTCCGGTCCGAACGCAGTCCTTCCCTGGAAGAAGCGTAGGAGCTGAACAGGGTTCAGCGCGCCTAGAAGCTGCAGCGGGCCATAGCGGCGCAGCTCGGCGACAAAGTTCCCCATCGCGGTGGTCAGCTCCTGGACCAGGGCCCTTTGCACCACACCCGTGGGCTCAGGAATGCTTCTCCACCCTAAGAAAGCTGCGAGCAACGCGATCAAGGCCACGGCAAACCCCAGGGAGCGCAGGCCCCACCCCTCCCCCACCAGCCGGGTGAGCCCAAGCGTCCAAACCGCCCCGAGGAGAAGCCCCACGGTCCAGCCCACCCCGCCCACGGCGTTGAACCGACCCAGTTCCTTTTCCCAGTCCTGCCGGGAGAATACGGTCAGAACCAATAAGGTGGCCACCGTGCCGGCCGCGGTCCAAACAAAGGTGACCCCTGCGTTCAGGGCATACAGCCCTCCCAGGCGGGTGAACACCCCCACCAGGGCGTAACCCACGACCAGCCCAAAGAGACCAAGCAAAGCGAAAGGGCGTCGCCGTGGGCTTGCGTCCGCGAGCTTCCCCCAGAACAAGCTGGCCCCAATGCTCGTGGCGCTGCCCACGGCGGCGAGGAGCCCTACCTCTGCCGCCTGGGCTCCCAGAAAGTAGGCATAAAGAGGGAGCAGTTGGGAGAAGGCTCCCAGAGCGATGTTCACCACGCCAAACGAGATGTACCAGGAAGGTATCCTTCTCATGGGGTGAGGATTTTTTCCACACTCCGTTGCAGCCCCGCCGGATCGGGAATTTCCAACACAACGCGGCCGGAAAATCCGTTCTCTGCCAAGGCCTCCACTGTCTCCCGCCAGGGAGCCGTGCCCTCGTCCAGGGGAAGATGGGCATCCCAATCTCCGCGGTTGTCGTGGAGGTGCACGTGGATCAGGCGATGGGCCAGGGCGGCGATGTAGGCCCGGGGCGAGCCGGCCAGGGTGTGCAGGTGTCCCAAATCAAAACAGGCCCAGAGCTCGGGAAACTCGTCAAGGATCTCCCTGTGTTCTTCTGCGGTTTGCACGAGCCCCCGGTCCCGGCCGTTCCCCAGGTTCTCCAAGGCTACCTTCAGCCCGGTTTTTTCCGCGCGCGGAAGAAGGAGAGCCAAAGAGAATCGCAAGAGATCACGGCTCCGTTTGTGCCACTCGGGGAAAGGTAAATACTCCTCGGGAAGCCGCCCCGGGTGCACCACCACCACATCTGCCCCGATCTCGCCCGCCAGGTCCACCGTGCGCACAAGCTCCCCCAAAGAGGCCGCGGCCGCGGTTCGCACGGGCCAAGTCAAGTTCACCCCGTGAATGGGCATGTGCACGGAGAGGGAAAGCCCTGTCTGGGAAAGCTTGCGCAATTGGCGGAGGTCTTGAGGTGAAAGCTCCTCCGGATGGGCAATGCCCGGATCGGCGCGGAGCTCCACACCGCCCAGCTCCAGCTCCTGAGCCAGTCGAACCCAAGACCACAGGTTCATCCCCGGCCGGAGAAAAGTGGCCAAACCCAAGCGAGCGCGGTTCATATCAGTCCAGGCGCAGACCACCGTTGATGGAGAAGGTGGCCCCCGTGATGTATCCCGCCTCCTCCGTGCAGAGGAAACCAATGAGCGCCGCCACCTCCCGGGGCTCGGCCACCCGGCCCAGGGGAATCTGACGCCGGATCTCGTCTCCCCGCTCCTCGAGCTGGGCCTTGTTGATATCCGTGTTTACAAAGCCCGGGCACACCGCGTTTACGGTGATACCCAAGGGGGCCAGAGCCAAAGCGTAGGATTTTGTGAGGCCCAATAAGCCTGCCTTCGCTGCGGCATAGTGCACCCCGTGGGCGGAGCCCGTAAGGGCCCGTAAGGAGGAGACGTTCACCACCCTGCCAAACCCAGATTTTTTCATGTGGGGCACCGCTGCTTGGATCAACAAAAAAGGCGCGGTAAGGGAAACCGCGATCATCCTTTCCCAATCTGCAAGAGAGAGTTCTTCCGGAGGGACCCGCTGGACGTAGCCGGCGTTGTTCACCAACGCGTGGAGTCCCCCCAATCTCCTGGCCACTTGATCCACCACGTCCTTCAGGCGGGAAAGCTCAGACAAATCAAGGGGGATGGGCCAGGCGCGGCGACCAAGTTCCTCCACGTCCTTGGCCACGGCCTGGGCCTTTTCCGCCTCAGCGCGGTAGGTAAAGGCCACATCGTAGCCCAACTGGGCCAGTCGCTGCACGGTGGCCGCGCCGATCCCCCGCGAGCCTCCCGTGACCAACGCCACCCGGTTCATGTCCCAAACAGGCGGTCGCCGGCGTCCCCCAGCCCCGGGCGGATGTATCCGTGGCTGTCCAGTTCCCGATCCAGCGCGGCCGCGTAGACCGGGACGTCCGCGTGGGCCTCGGCCATGGCGCGTACGCCCTCCGGCGCGGCCACCAAACACAGGAACCGGACGTCCTTCGCCCCGCGTTCCTTCACCAACCGCACGGCGTGCACCGCCGAACCTCCTGTGGCCAGCATGGGGTCCACCACGATCACCAACGCCTCCGCCAAATTGGCCGGAAGTTTCACGAAATATTCCACGGGCTTCAAGGTCCGGGGGTCTCGGTAGAGCCCGATGTGGCCTACCCGGGCACTGGGGATAAGGGAGAGCACGCCATCGAGCATGACGATGCCGGCCCGCAGGATGGGCACAAGGACCACCGGCCGGGCCAGTTCCACGCCCTGGGTACGCTCAAACGGCGTTTCCACTTGCACAGGGAGAACCGGAAAATCCCGGGTGATCTCGTAGACCATAAGAGCGGTGAGTTCCTCGAGAATCTGACGGAATTGCAGGCGGTCGGTTCGCTTGTCCCGAAGCTTCGTGAGTTTGGCCTGAATGAGCGGGTGATTCACCAGGATCAAGTTGGTCATACGGGGCAAAGGTTATCCAGAGGGGAAACTTCCGCCAACTCAGATGAAGGAGGGCAGGCGCCGGCTTTTGCCCTGCAGTTCGTCGAGGTGTTGCTGCCAAAGTTTCAGGGTTTTGAAAAGCGAGGCCACAAGCCACTCCCGCACGGGATCGCGCGGGCCAAGGAGGACATGAATATGGGCCTGAACCCCATCCTTAGGGGATTTCCTTTTGAGCCAGCGGGCCAGGGCATCCCAGAGAATTCCAAGCTGGCGGAGACGTTCGGGGGCAAGCTCCGCAAGTTCTCCTAAGGCTTCCCGGCATACCCGGATCAAGGGAGGTTTTTCCTCGGCGATGCCCGCGGCCAGGCGACGCACGTTCACCAAAACGTTGTAGCAGCACGCATGGCGGAGAAGCTTGGGGAGCGGTGCTTCCTCTCCATCCACCAGGGCCTGGGTGAGGGGGTGTTGGGCTTGTTCGGCCCAGGTCTCCAGCAGGGCGTCCGTGGCGGCCCACCCGTGGCCCATAGCCGATAGGGCCTCACCCACGGCCCGTGCTGCCTCCACTTTCGCCGGCGTGGTTTTTCCCAGCCAGTTTCCCACTTCCTGCACTGCCTTTCCCTCCGCCCAAGCCAGAAAATCTTGGCCCAGGTCTTGGAGATGGAGGTGGATGGGGAGGGGGATATCGCCGCAGGCGCCCAGGCGGGGGCCGGGCCGGCCCGTGCCGATCATGACGAGCACCTGCTCCAGCCCATCGAAAAAACGGTGGGCACAGGGTTCAAACCCCCAGCGGGGGAGAAGGTCCCGCACGCGGATGGCCCACCGCGGGAGCTTGGCTCCTTCGGCGAAACTGTTGAGGAAGACGATCTCTTCGTCGAACGTCTCGCGACCATCAATTCCTGGAGCCTCCCACCACTCCAGGATCTTCTTCTCCGAGATTTTCACCGCCCGCCCCCTTGGCTGTGGATCGGGTTTTCATGCAAATTACATTGGCCTGCAAACCCTTCGCCAACCATTCTACTCCTCCCCTCAACCCCGACCAACTCCCGCCCTGGGGGAACCCAGACGAGGAACGCGGTGTAAGTACAGGTGAGGTGATCCCGATGAAGAGGAAATGGTGCTTCGTAGGGATGGTGGTGGGCGCGCTGGCCCTGGGGGCACTCGCTCAGTCTGGACCTTCCCCCCTGGGCTTGGTGCCCCAGCCCGCGCCCGGACTTTCCGTGGCCATTTGGACCGAAAAATCCCAATACGCGGTGGGCGAAGCCGCCCGTGTGTTCGTGTACCTCTCCCAGCCCGCATACCTTTACATCTTCGATATCGAGCCCACCGGCCACATTCGCCTCATTTTCCCCAACTACTACGCGCCCAACCCTTGGAAACCTACGGGTACCCACGTTTTCCCTGACGGGAACTACGTTTTTCGGGTGACCCCGCCGAGCGGCACCGAAACCCTCCAAGCCGTAGCTTGTTTCCAACCCCTGGCTGTGCCCTTGGGCAGCGAAGCGAATCCGTACCCTCTTCTGGGTCCGGATCCCCAGTCCGGCCGGGCGCAGGTGTTGGGGCTTGTCCCCGAGCCGGGATGTGGCTGCTGTGCCACGGCGTGGACCACGTTCCAGATCCTGCCCGCTAGTCCAAGTTACCCCTGTCCCCCGTGCTGGTTCGGACCCTGTCCGCCCTGCACCGGAGTGTGGCCGGGCATGTGCTGGTACTACAACCCCAGCACCGGCTCCTGGCAGGTGGTGATCGGGGACGACTTCGTCGGGCCGGGCTGGTACTGGTGTTTAGGGCCTGACGGAAAATGGCAGTTCCACATTCGCCTATGCTTTGGGAACTGCCCCTAAGCGGAGCCCGCCGGTGGGCCTCCCTCCCCTTGGCACGCCACCTGGAGCGCCCGTAGGGAGGCCCACCAACCTCCGCAATATTTTTCCTCACAGGCCACCACAAGCTTCCCCAAGGCCCGCGCGAGATTTAAGGTGAGAAGCCAGCGGGCCGGTTCCACCTCCACCTGCCGGAGCAGAAGGCCCGAGGCACGCACCTCCTGGGGTGCAAAGGGCGTGATCCCGTCCACCGGTTCCAGGCGGCGGCCCACCACCTGGCGCAAGTCCGGGCTTCCGGGCAAGACCACTGTGGCGCGCAACAGGGCGGAAAGAAGTTCGGGCAAGGCGTCGGCTCCGAAATCCGGACCGATCGGCCAGGACAGCCGCCAGGCCGGCCCAGGGGCAGAGGGCGAAATGCGCAGGAACACGGGAGGCCGGTAGGGAGGCAAGCTCCGCACCCGTTCCCAATGCGTCCGTCCTCTTCTAACCCAAAGTCCCATATCGACGAAGCCAAATCTCCAGAATGTTCAGGGCTCCCTTTTTGTCCATGGGTTGGTTTCCGCTCCCGCAGCGGGGAGAAAGCACGCACCGGGGACAACCTTCGGAACAAGGACAGCTGGCCAAAAGCGCGACCGTCTTGCCCACCCACTCCCCCACCCGGGCGAACAGGGCGCGACTGATCCCTATCCCCCCAGGAAAGGCGTCATAGATGAGCAGGGTGGGCAGCCCGGTTTCCGGGTGATTGGCGGCGGAGATCCCACCCACATCCCCGGTCCCACAACCCACAAGCAGGGGGACCGTGGCCACCAGCGCGTGCTCCGCGCCATGCAACGCTCCCGCCGACACCTCTTCTCCCTCCCACCCGAGCCAGACCCCCTCCGTTTCGTACTCCAGGGGAGGGAGTTCCACAGGGTTTCGGGCGACCACCCGCCCGCGGTGCAGAATCTTATAGGCCACCACCTCCTCCTGAATCCGCACCCACCCCAGGCCTCGCCCTGGGCCCCTCTCGGCTGCGCGCAGGATCCGCGCACTTTCCCGAGTTTCGGCCTTGGTAGCGCAATCCCCCGTGTGGGGTTGGAGCTCTGCCCGCCCGGCCTTCAGGTCCAGGGCTTGCACACAAAACTTTTCCCCTTGGTGGAGAAGGATCGCGCCGGGAAACGCTTCTCGCCGGGCCCGAAATTCATCCCACACCTCCAACACTTTCCCTTCCAGCTGCAGGACCACCTGGCGGCCGGAGAGCGCGTCCAAGGCCACCCGTTCCGCAGGTCGCTCCATGCCCGCATAGATCCACCCGGCCGGAGTACGGGCAAGCAGGCCTGCCGTTTCTGGCCTGGAAAGCTCCTCCTCCCCCAGGCCGAAGGCGCCCACCTCCCCGGGCGTGAGGGGGATTTCCGCAGCCGCACAGAGGATGTGCCGCAGGAGGAGCTCACGGTGGTGGGGATTGAGCGCCGGCTGCTCCACCGCCCCGCTCACCAATTCCTCGGGATGGGCCAGGAAATAGCGATCCAGCGGATCTTCTTCGGGGATGTAGATGACGAGGGCCTCTCGCCCGGCCCGGCCCGCGCGGCCGCTCATCTGCCGCGCCGACGCCAAGGATCCGGGATACCCCCAAAGGAC
>JBBIVL010000020.1:0-8978 GCA_037439765.1 Candidatus Bipolaricaulota bacterium | reverse complement strand
AATGTCCACTCCCAATTCCAATGCACAAGTGGACACCACGAGCCGCAGCTTTCCCTCGCGCAGCCCAGCTTCCACCCCCCGCCGCTCCTCGGGAAGGTATCCAGCGCGATAGGCCGCGATTTGGTCCCGCTGGGCGGGGCAAAGTTCCTTCAGCGCCGCCGCCAAGCTCTCGCTCATGGCCCGCGAGGGCACAAACACCAGGGTCTGAAGGCCCTCTTGGAGGAGAAACTGACCCAAGTGCAACCCCTGGGAAAAGGGGGAGATTTCGCCGGGGTCAGGGTCCCAAAACCACCAGGTCCGTCGGCCTTGGGGAGAACCATCCTCGCGCACCACCTGCACCTCGCGCCCCACCAGCTTCTCGGCCAACCCCGCGGGATCGCCGGAGGTAGCGGAGGCCAGGGCGAAAACCGGCCGGGATCCGTACCGGGCAAGGATCCGCTGCAGGCGCCAAAGAAGCAGGGCCACGCCCGCGCCAAACGCTCCCTGATACCAGTGAGCCTCGTCCATCACCACGTAGCGGAGATGGCCCAAAAAAGGGGCCCACAGGTGATGCCATTCCAGATATTGGTGGAGGGCATAGGGGTTGGTGAGGAGGACCCTTCCCTGCCCGCGGAGCCGCCGACGCTGGGAGGACGGCGTGTCCCCGTCATAAATGCCCAAGGCCCCTACCCCCAAAGCCTCCCCCAACGCCCGCCACTTCCCCAGCTGGTCCTGGGCCAGGGCCTTCAGGGGATAAAGGAGAAGGGCCGTGGCCTCGGGGTCTTGGGCTAAGCCAGCCAGGATGGGCAGGGCCAGAGCCAGGGTTTTCCCGGAGGAAGGCCCCGTGGCGAGGATCACATCCTGCCCAAGGAGTATTTTCTCCATGGCTTCGGCCTGATGGGAAAAGAGGGACACGCCTTGGGCTTCCAACCAGGCCCGGGCCTGGGCAGGAAGGGCGGAAGGCGGCGGAGCATGGCGGGCGGGCCGCGCCGGCACCTCCACCACCGCCCGCACCTGGCCCCGGTACCACTTCTCGCGCTCAAGCCGCCGAAGAAGCTCGTTCATAACCATCCCGAATCTTCTCCACCAAGAACACCAGGCTCGCTACATCCTCCCGGTTGTGCACCAAAATGGGCAAGAGGAACCGGGGATTCCCGCTCTGCAAAAAGGCCTGGTAGTACAGGGGCACCTGCTCTCCCGGGATATCGAGCGGTCGGGTATGCCCGAGGACGTGCTGTTCGATATGGGTGAGGGAACAGTCACCCAATGCCTCCCGCCACAGGCGGCGGGCGAAAAAGAGGAGGTCGAGATGGGCGGGGTTAGGAAGATCGCCCAGCCCATAATAGGCCAGGCGGGCCCGAAATTGGCGCCAGTCGTGGGCTTTGCCGTTGTAGCTCACGACCAAAGGGTCCGCGGGAATCTCCGCCCGACTTGCGGCAAGCACAGCCATCTCTTCGCCCAAGTGGCGGGCGAGGAATTGTCGAATCCGCACCAGTCCCTCTGGCCATTGGATTTGCCCCAAAGCGATGAGAAACACGGGAAGCGTAGAAAGCCCCAACGACTCTAGATCCACAAGGAGGACCCGCTCGGGGAAGGCCAGCCCCCACAGGGTCAGCACCAGGGGATGTGCAGGGGAATACCAGCGGCAAAGGCCCTGGTACAGGGTAGCGAGTTCTCTTCCCAAGATCTTTTGGCGCCAAAAAGAGGCCTCCTGTCCAAACCGTGGGTGCTGGGCCAAGTCCTCCAGCGTGGCGTAGCCGCGTTGCCGCAGGAGGTTCTCTCGCACCGGCCCGACCCCGTACACGAGGCCGAGGTGGCGCAGGAAGCACCCCATGGCTTCCTCCCCTCTCGGAGGATTCGCGGGAAGGGGAAACACGCTCTCCAGAACCAGACAAGCCCCATAGGGGGTCTGCACCTCCTGGATCGCTTGGAGGACAGGCGGGACCACCTCTCCCACGGCCGCAGTCAAAAATGCCGCCAGATCTCCCGCCATCCCGAGATTATAGGACCTTGACAAGACCGGGAAAGAACCTTGATAATCGCGGCGTTCGAGGGGGTGGTCCATGGAAGTACGGTTTAAACCGAGCCGGCTAGGCCTGGTTATCCTTGTTGTTCTGAGCTTTTCCACCTTGGCCGCGGAAAGGTCCTTCCTCTTCTACACGGAATACCCCGCGGTGGTGGTCTCCCCGGACCGGGAAGTGGCCTTGGACGTGGTGTTGCAGAACACGGGCCCCACCCCGGAAACGATCGACCTGGGCGTGGAGGGCCCCACCGGTTGGAACGCTCGGTTTGAAACGTCGTCCTATCCCACCCTCCAAATCGGCAGTGTTTACCTCCTCCCTGATCCCGAGAAGAAGACCACAATCAAGTTCAAGGCCAAACCCCCTTCCGGGACCAAACCCGGGACCTACGCCTTTCACCTCACCGCCTTCACCGCGGACAAGAAAATCGAGCAGACCCTGGCCGTGCAAGTTACTCTCCAGGGCAGCGCCGTTCCGGAGACGCCCAAAGAGACCAAGCTCACCCTGTCCGTCACCTACCCCTCCGTGGAGAACCCGGCCGGGAAGGACTTCACCTACGATATCACCATCCGCAACGAAGCGGACACGGAGCGGGTGGTGGCGCTGAAGGCCCAGGCTCCCTTCCTGTGGCGGGCCTACTTCACCCCCCGCTGGCAGACGGACACCCGCATCACCTCCATCAAGATCGGGGCCAACGCCACGGAAACCGTGCGGTTTGTGGTCACTCCTCCCGTGGGGGTGGCGGATGGGGAATATCCTCTGGTGTTCCTAGCCCAAGCCGACGGCGACTCCGCTTCCCTTGAGCTCAAGGCCGTGGTCACGGGCACGTACGAGCTGCGCGTGGCCACCGAGGCCGAGGTCACCGGTCAGGGCGACACCCGCAACATTCGGGCCACGGAGGGCCGGGAGCGCCTCTTTACCCTGTACCTTTGGAACGCCGGCACAGCCCCCCTCACCAACGTTTCCTTCTACGCCACCAAGCCCAGTGGCTGGGAGGTGACCTTCGAGCCAGAGAAGCTGGAGGAGGTGCCGCCGCTTTCGCTCACCCTGAAACCAGAGAAGGTCACGGTGAAGATCAAGCCGGCGGCGCGGACCATCCCCGGGGATTACACGGTGTCCCTCGTCGCCACCACCACCCAGGACCGCGAACAAATGGACCTGCGGGTTACGGTGGGTGCCAGCATGGGCTGGGGCTGGGTCGGTGTGGGTGTGGTGGTCGTGGTGGTGGCGGGGCTTACGGGCGTGTTCGTGCGGCTGGGCCGACGCTAGTCCATGATCGTCGAGGCCAAAGGCCTGCGGAAACGCTACAACCATGTGTGGGCCCTCGATGGGCTGGATCTCTCCGTCCAAGAGGGCGAAATCTACGGGCTTTTGGGCCCCAACGGCTCCGGAAAAACTACAACCATCCTCATCCTCCTCGGCCTCACCGAGCCCACGGAGGGCATCGTGCGGGTCTGCGGGCACGACCCCGTGCGCGAGCCCCTTCAGGTGAAACGCGCGGTGGGCTACCTCTCAGAGAAAGTGGGCTTCTATGAGGAACTCTCCGCGCGGGAAAACCTCCGTCTCATCACCCGGTTGAATGGTATTCCCGAAGCGCAAGGAAAAGCGCGGATCGCGGAGGCCTTGGAGCAGGTGGGGTTAGCCGAGGTGTCCGATCGGCCCGTGGCCACCTTCTCCCATGGGATGCGGCAGAGGCTGGGTATCGCCGATGTGCTCGTGAAAAGGCCGAAGCTCGCCATCTTGGACGAGCCCACCTCAGGGATTGACCCCGAGGGCGCGGTACAGATTTTGGACCTCATCCGGCGCCTGCGGGACGAAGCGGGCATGACGGTGATCCTTTCCTCTCATCTTCTCTACCAGGTCCAGCGCATTTGCGATCGGGTGGGCATCCTCCAGCGCGGGCGGATGGTGGCCGAGGGGACGGTGGGCGAGCTCACCGGAGGGGAAGGGGGCTACTGGGCCGTGGTGGAGGGCGCAGGCTCGGCCCTGCGGGCCCGCTTGGAGGGCGAGGAGTGGACGGTGGGGGTGGAGGACCTGGGCGGTGGCCGGCTGCAAGTGGCCCTGGCGGAGAGCGCGCGCCCCCAGCTCTTCAAAATCGTGGCTGAGGAGGGCGCTGTGATCACCGAACTCCGGCCCCGCGTGCGCACCCTTGAGGACATCTATCTCCGGTACTTCCAAGCCTAGGCCATGGCCACGATCTTCTGGAAGGAACTGGCGGATCACCTGGGAAGCCGACGATTTTTCCTCCTCAGCCTGATCATCCTCGTCGTGGCCGGGACTTCCGTGTACTTGGGCATTCAGGGGTTCCGGGAAAATCCGGAGGAGGTCGGGGAATACGTGTACCTTGTCCTGTTCACCCAGGCCGCAAGCGGTCTTCCCTCGTTTCTCTCGTTCCTGGCCTTCTTTGGTCCCCTGTTGGCCGTTCTTCTCGGGTTTGATGCGGTGAACTCCGAGTTCACCCGGGGCACGGTGAGCCGCATCCTCTCCCAGCCCATTTATCGCGATGCCTGGATCAACGGGAAGTTCCTGGCTGGCCTCACCACGTTGGCCGTGATGGTGGTGAGCATTGCCCTCTTGATCTTTGGGCTGGGGCTGTTCGCCTTGGGATTCCCCCCGGCTGGCGGGGAATTCGCACGTCTCTTGGTGTTTGTGGTCGTGGCGGTCATCTACCTTGGCTTCTGGCTGGCCCTAGGGATCCTTTTCTCCGTGTTTTTCCGGCAAACAGCGAGCTCAGCTCTGGCCGCTGTGGCCACCTGGCTCTTCTTCACCCTTTTCTTGTACATGATCGCTGGGGTCATTGCGGACCAGCTAGTTCCCCTTCGCGCCGACTCCACGGCCTCCGACCTTCTGCGCAACCAAAACATCAGGGATTTCGTGCTCCGTTTCTCCCCGGTGGCTCTGTTCGAGGAGGCCGTGCTGCCCATCCTTGTGCCCACCTACCGCGGGCTCAGCCTCTTGGCCCTCCTCACCCGGCCGGATGTGCCCACCAGTCCGCTTTCCCTCGGTCAGAGTCTCCTTGTGGGGTGGCCGCAACTTGTGGGGCTGGTGGCCTTGACCTCCCTATGCTTTGCCGCTGCGTATCTGGCGTTCATGCGCCGGGAAATCCGCACAAGCTAGGCTTCTTCCTGCTCCACCACTTCTCCGCGGAGATCCCGCGGCACTAGAGGCTCATCTCCAGGGCCAGCACGGCCAAGGTGAGGAGGAGGCTCGCGGGTGTCACAAGAACCCCGTATTTCACGAACTCCTTGAAGGTGATGCGGAAGTTTTTTCCCGTGAGGATGGTCATCCACATGATGCCGGCTAGGGCTCCGATGGGGGTGAGGTTGGCCCCGAGATTGGATCCCACCGCCGTGGCCAGGGCCGCGGGCAGGACGCCGGCCTCGGGCACCGCCCGAAGGGCCGTGGCAAAGGCCAAGGTCATAGGAATGTTGTTGAGCAGGTTTGCGCTCAGAGCGGAGCTCACGCCAAAAAGGAGCACAAGAAGGGCCGAGGATCCGAAGCTCAGAGCATACAAATGCTTCCCGAAAAGTCCGGTCACTCCGTAGCGATCCAAGGCATATACGGTCACGAAAAGGGAGAGGACGAAGGGCACAATGGGCCAGGGAAGACGGCGCAGGGTCTCCGCCACGTTCGATCCGTTTTGTAGCCTTTTTCGCAGGACCCGGGCGTAGGATTCCCGCGCCAAAAGGATGGCCAAGAGGGCCAGGGCGAAGGCCACGGAGATCTTCCACATTGGGATCCCTAAATAAGGAGCTATGGCTAGAGCCACCACGCACCCACCCAGGACAAAAAGGCCAAGGAGCGCGCCGAGTTTGTCAGTGATGGCCTCCCGGGGATCCAGGGTCACCGCGGCAATGCGTTTTCCGATCTCCTTGCGAAAAATGAGGTACAAAAGCCCGAGGTTGGCCAACCCTGCGGCCACCGTGGGCAGCGCCATCCACTTGGAGTACTCCACAAACGTGAACCGGAAAGCCGAAGCGACCAAGATATTCGTGGGGTTTCCGATGTACAGGGCCATGGACCAAGTGTTGGCCGCAAAGAACTCGGCAATGAGATAGGGCTTAGGATTGACCCCGGCGTGCTTAGCGAAGTAGTACACGAACGGGGTAAAGGTCAGGATCACGATGTCGTTGGAGGTAAACACGGTGAGGAGGGAGACGGCGATGTACACGGCGAAAAAGAGCTTTGTTCCGTCGGTTTTGGCTTTAGCGAGAGCATAACGGGCGCAGGCCTCAAAGAACCCGGTGATGTCCAAAAAGATACTCATGAACACCATGGAGACAAAGAGGGCAAGGATGCCAAAGGGCCGAAGCTCTTCGGTGCCGTTCAGGCCTTGGACGATCTCCGGCCCGGTGAGGAGGCCTGCCGCCAGGATCAGGAGAGGACCTAAAAGAGCTCCTAGGAAATAGGTCTCCAGACGCAGCTCGCGCCGGCGCGTGCGAATGTAAAGGTAGGGCCGGTGCAGGGTGAGGCCGATCGTGGCTAAACAGGAAAGGACGAAGATTAAGGTGACTGTGAGCATGGAAGGCCTCGATCATGCCCTTCGGAGCAAGGCGGGGTTCAGGGCTACCATAACCGGATCACGACCAGGCCGAATTTATACCCGGGCCTTGCTGGGGAGGCAATCCTGGGGAACGGACGCTAGTAGTGGGCCAAAAGACCCCGATCCTTGGCCACTTTCTCGCAGGCCTTAAACGCGCACAGTCCCAGGCCAAAGTAGAAACTCGCCGTGCCCAAAAGCATAAGGAGGTCCAATGCCGGCAGGGCCGGGAGGCTTTTCCCCTCCGTCATGACCTCGCGAATGAGGCGGCTCCCCAAGGAGAGGGGCAGGGCCTTGGCCCACCATTCCTCCGCGGGCAAAAAAAGAAGGGGCACAAACACGAATTGCAGGATCTGGAAGAAGGCCTGAATGCGCTTGAACACCAAGGCCAGCCCGGCCATGAGGAATCCCACCCCATAGATGGGAGCAAGAGTGAGGAAAAGGAGCGGGATAAGTGTTCCCAGGGGAAGGCGCAGGAACTTCCCCGTTGTGATCATCATAAGGCCAAGGAGCGCGCCCGTGAAAAGAAGGCTCACCAGGAAAGAACTCAGGACCCAAGCGAGGCTGACGAAGCGAAAGCCAAACGGGCACATGTAGAGCTGCTCCAGCGTCCCCTGCTGGGCCTCGCGCATGATCTCCCAGGAAAGGTCGGAGTACGCGGTCAACGCGAACGTCCACACCAAAAACCCCACGACCAAAGCCTCCAACCCCTCACCGAACACGTTCACCCCAAAGCCTTGGGCGTATTTCGCGCCGGCAAACAGGAGGAGGAAGATGAGGTATAGGGTGACAATGCCCGAGAGGGTGTTGAATGGGTACCGTTTGATCTCGATGAGGAACCGAGTGAAGATCGCCCAGAACGCGTGAAAGCGTCTCATGTTCCCTTCTCCTCCCGTATAAGACGCAGGAAGACCTCTTCCAAATCGGGCTCGCTGCGGCCAACGGCCTCGATTTCCACGTTTGCCCCGCGCAGGGCATCCACCAATTCGTAAAAGCTTTGGCTAGGCGAAAGCTCCACATGGAGGGCTCTTTCCTGGGAAAGCCAGCGGAATGTGGAGAAGCGCGCGGCAAGCTGCGTTGCGATTCCCTCCGGGAGACCATCCCGCAGGATGACGCGATAGGCCCGGGTGCGGAATAGGGCCAGCAGGTTAGGTACGCGGTCGTCGGCCACCACCCGCCCGCGGGAAAGGATGATCACTCGGGCGCAGGTATCCTCCACCACGCCCATGTCGTGGGAGGAAAGGAGCACCGTTTTCCTCCGCGCGGAGGCCAACTCCCTGATGAAGCCGCGCAGCTCGTGGGAAGCCTCCACATCCAAACCCAAGGTCGGCTCGTCCAACAGGAGCACGGGCGTGCCCTTGATGAGGGCGCAGGCCAGGGCCAGTTTCTGCTTCATCCCCTGGGAGAGAAGGTTAGCCGTGACCTTGCGCTTTTCCCCAAGGCCGAAGAACTGGATGAGCTCCTGGGCCTGTTTCTTGGCCTGGCGCGGGGGAATCCCTTGCAGGCCAGCGAAAAAGCGGAGGTTTTCCTCCACCGACAGGCGCCAATACACGTTGCGGGAGCCCTCGAGCAAGGCGGCCACGTGGCGGGCCACCTCCGCGCGGTGGGATGGGACGCCAAAAATTTCGGCGCGCCCAGACGTGGCCCGCACCAACCCGCAAACGATTTTGATGATCGTGGTTTTCCCTGCCCCGTTGGCCCCCAACAGCCCCACGATCTCCCCTGCCGCCACCCGAAAAGAAACCCCGGACAGGGCTTGCACTGGCCCCTTACGGGTGGGGTAAACCTTTGTCAAATTCTCGACGGCTACCGCGTCCATCGCTTGGTAAGTATCCCTAAAGCCGGCCCAGGGGTCCGTCAGCTTTCGTTGGCGTGGATCACCTCGGTATAGATCGTGTGATGGGGGGCTCCGCCCGGAGAGACGGGCCGGAGGGAACTGGTGATCTCAAAAATCTGTTCCGCACCGGGATAAAGGTCGCCGAGGATCTTGGAATGTTCCTCCACGAAATTCCAATCCTCGTCGTAAAAACGTACCGCCACTCGTCCTAGGTTGATTCGACGATCTCCGATGTTCTTCACCCGCCCATAAACCCGGGATCCCGCGTAATACTCCTCCACGTGCCATTCCAAAACGTCCAGGGGATAGGAAATACCCACCTGCACCGGGACTCGAACCTCGGTGGAAAGGCCTTTGTTGTCCACGACCTGGATGGCCACAAGGAAATCCCCTTCCACGTCGTAGCGGTGCTCCACTTCCCACCCCTCCACCTCCACGCCGTCGCCAAAATTCCAGCGCACCACCTGGATCTCCCCATTGTGATCCCAGGAAGCTTGGGCGCTTCCGCGCACGAAAAGCGGAGCCTCCCCTTGGGTGGGCTCGATCCGAACCACCGGGATCGGCGGGAGATTGGCCTCAGGCGTACAGCCCACCAAAATCA
>JBBIVL010000019.1:0-18645 GCA_037439765.1 Candidatus Bipolaricaulota bacterium | reverse complement strand
AACCATTCCAGCCCTGCGGTGATCACGGCCTCAGCCACGGTGACGATGACTTTCCCCGGCGGGCTGCAACTACTGCGGACCACAAATGGGATTTCTCCCAATAGCGCCTCGGCCACAAAGACCTACGAGTACCGCCAGGCCAAGATCGAGCTCACCCCAGGTTCGGATACCAACGAAGTCGGCGAGAACCACGTCATTATCGCCACGGTGTGGGTGTGGAACGGAGCAAGCTGGGTGGTGCCACCGAATGGCGGCTCGGTCACGTTCTCCATCGCCTCGGATAGCACCGGCACCGCGGCCATCGTGAGCCCGAACCCGGCCGCGATTGTGGGCGGACAGGCCCAGGTGACGATCCGGGCCACGAAGCCCGGCCTGGTGAAGGTTCATGCCGTGGCCGATGTTCTCGGCACCGGAACGGTGACCGCCGAGACCGGGGTCAACCCTAGCGGGCCGGATGCGGAGAAAACCTACGAGTACCGGCAGGCCCGGATCCGTCTGAGCCCACTCGCAGACACGAACGAGGTAGGGGAGAGCCACACGTTCACGGCCACGGTGGAGGTGTACGTGGTGGGCACCGGCTGGGTCGCCGCCCCCGATGGGACCCCGGTCACGTTCAGCTTTATCTCGAACTCGATCGGAGCGACGTTCGTCGGGTCAAGCTCCGCCACCACCAGCGGGGGTCAGGCTCAGGCCACAATCGTCGCCTCCCAGCCGGGAACAGTGACGGTGAAAGCCCAAGCCACCATCGGATCCCTCACCGTGGAGACGAACGGCTCGGGTGAGAACAGCGCCCCAGCGGCGAAGAGCTACGAGTACCGGCAAGCCAAGATCGAGCTTACGCCGGGGTCCGACACCAACGAGGTGGGCGAGGACCACGTCATCACGGCCACGGTGCGGGTCTGGAACGGAACAAGCTGGGTCGTGCCTCCAAGCGGCGGGTCGGTCACGTTTTCCCTTGCCTTGGACACCACGGGCACCGCGGCCATCGTGAGCCCGAACCCCGCCTCGGTCGTGGGCGGACAGGCCCAGGTGACGATCCGGGCCACGAAACCCGGTCTGGTGAAGGTCCATGCCGTGGCCGACGTCTTGGGCACCGGGACGGTCACCGGGGAGAGCGGGGTTGGCTCAAGCAGCCCCGACGCCGAGAAAACCTACGAGTACCGGCAGGCCCGGATCCGCTTGAATCCTCTGGCGGACACGAACGAGGTTGGGGAAAGCCACACGTTCACGGCCACGGTGGAGGTGTACGTGGTGGGCACCGGCTGGGTCGCCGCCCCCGATGGGACCCCGGTCACGTTCAGCTTTATCTCGAACTCGATCGGAGCGACGTTCGTCGGGTCAAGCTCCGCCACCACCAGCGGGGGTCAGGCTCAGGCCACAATCGTCGCCTCCCAGCCGGGAACAGTGACGGTGAAAGCCCAAGCCACCATCGGATCCCTCACCGTGGAGACGAACGGCTCGGGTGAGAACAGCGCCCCAGCGGCGAAGAGCTACGAGTACCGGCAAGCCAAGATCGAGCTTACGCCGGGGTCCGACACCAACGAGGTGGGCGAGGACCACGTCATCACGGCCACGGTGCGGGTCTGGAACGGAACAAGCTGGGTCGTGCCTCCAAGCGGCGGGTCGGTCACGTTTTCCCTTGCCTTGGACACCACGGGCACCGCGGCCATCGTGAGCCCGAACCCCGCCTCGGTCGTGGGCGGACAGGCCCAGGTGACGATCCGGGCCACGAAACCCGGTCTGGTGAAGGTCCATGCCGTGGCCGACGTCTTGGGCACCGGGACGGTCACCGGGGAGAGCGGGGTTGGCTCAAGCAGCCCCGACGCCGAGAAAACCTACGAGTACCGGCAGGCCCGGATCCGCTTGAATCCTCTGGCGGACACGAACGAGGTTGGGGAAAGCCACACGTTCACGGCCACGGTGGAGGTGTACGTGGTGGAGACGGGCTGGGTCGCCGCCCCGGATGGGAGCCCGGTCACGTTCAGCTTCGTCTTGAACCCGATCGGAGCGACGTTCGTGGGGGCAAGCTCCACGACCACTACCGGCGGTCAGGCTCAGGCCACGATCGTCGCCTCCCAGCCCGGGCAGGTGACGGTGAAGGCGCAGGCCGCGGTGGGAACCCTCATCATAGAGACGAACGGCTCGGGTGAGAACAGCGCTCCGGCCGGGAAAACTTACGTGACCGGCTCGATCACCATCACGCCGGGAAGCGCGACGAACGAGGTGGGTGACCCCCACACCTTTGTGATCGCGGCCTACGCCCAGGGCACAGCCCCAACTTCCTGGGCTCTCGCCTACACAGTTACACCGACGCCCGGAAGCGCAAGCCTGAGCAGTCCCAGCGTAGCCCCGGACGGGATGAGCGCCACCTGGAATCTCACCATTAACCACCCAAGCCCGGCCATGTTCACGGCCTCAGCCACGGTGACGATGACTTTCTCCGGCGGGCTCCAAGTCGTGCGAACTACAAACGGAACGGGCGGTTCGAGCGGCCCGGCTACAAAAACCTACCTCAATGCCCGCATTAGCCTGAGTCCACTCTCCGCCACGAACGAGGTGGGTGACCCCCACACATTCGTGGCCACGTTGGAGACGACGAACAACGGGTCCATATGGTCGCCCGCCTCAGGAACCAAGGTAACGTTCTTCATTCTGAGCGGCACAGGAAGCTTTGTAGGCGGGGTGAACACTGCCTCCACCGACGCTTCTGGGCAGGCTGCGATCCAGATCTTTTCCTCAGTGCCTGGGACGCTCGTCCTTCAGGCCGCGGCGGACGTGTTCGGCGATGGGACGTTCATCCGCACCACGGGGACATTGGGCAACGGGCCTAACGCGGAAAAAGCCTACGTCGACGCGCGCATTCACCTTACCCCCACGGACTCCGTGAACCCCGTGGGAACGAACCACACGGTGACCGCGTTTGTGGAAGTGAACTCGGGTGCAGGCTGGGTTCCTGCCCCGGATGGTACGCCCGTTTTGTTTACGCTCCTCAATAACACCGCAGGAGCCACGTTCGTAACCTCGCCCACCCCCACCACCTCCGCTGGCCAGGCCTCGGCCACGGTATTCGCCAGTAACCCCGGCGTAGTCATCATTCGAGCGGCGGTCAATATCACCCTAAACGGCGCTACGCTACATCGTGAGACGGGGTCCGGTGGCCCCAATGGGCCTGACGTGCGCAAGAACTGGATCAGGACAAGCGAGCCACCGGCCGCCGAGACGCTCTCCCTCGTGACCTGCCGAAACACGCCGCTGGCCTTCGCCCTGCGCGGAAGCGATCCGGATGTGAACCCTGCGAATCCGGACGCCCACCCCCTCGTGTTCTCCGTTTTGGGAGCGCCCACGCACGGCGCCCTAAGCGGGAACCTGAACGCGGTAGCGTACAGCGCGCCCCACGAGGCCGCGGTGGACGTGGTGTACACGCCCGAGCCGGATTTTCTGGGAATGGATTACCTCACTTACACCGTCACCGACCCCACGGGCGCATTCTCCTTAGGAAGGGTTCAAATCTCCGTTGTGGACTGCGGAGAAGAGGAAGCTGGCGGTGCGGGTGCCCTCGGGGCACAAATCGTGATCAACGAGGTGGCTTGGGGAGGGACTGCTGCAAACGCTGACCACGAATGGATCGAGCTTTACAGCGGTGCCAATGAACCTCTCGACCTCACGGGCTGGACGCTCCGCTGGCGGCAGAAGCAGCCGGCCACGGTGCTCGAGCGGTACCTGAAAATCGTGGAACTTCGCGGGATCATCGATCCCTCCGGCCTCTATCTCCTGGAGCGCCACACCGATGATGTGGCTAGCGACATCAAGGCTGACCTCATCTACGAGGAAACCGGGCCAGTGGTGATCACGGAGATCGCCTGGGGAGGAACGGCCGCGGGTGCGGAAGATCAATGGATCGAGCTCACCAACATCACGGAGGACGCCGTGGACCTCAGGGGATGGGTACTGCGCTGGCGGTTGGCTCGGCCGGCTGAGCCGGCCGAGGAGGTCTGGAAAGCGGTGGAGCTTAGTGGGACGATCGCGCCTTTGGGCACCTACCTCCTCGAGCGGGGAAGCGACGAGGTTGTGGCCGATATTCCGGCAAGTTTGATTTTCGCCGCCGACATTGACGCTCGGGGCGAGATCTTTGAGCTCCTCGATCCCCAGGGCCAAGTGGTGGACACGGCGAATATGGAGCGGCTGGGCCTGGGTGGCTGGCCAGGCAGCTACGGCTTGGGAGGCGCCGCCTCCTGGGCCACGCTGGAGCGAGTGAACCCGTTCGCTCTGGATCGAGAACAAAACTGGCACGCCAACACCGGAATTTTCACCCACGGCATTGACCGCGCCGGGAATGCCCTCACGGGAACTGCTGGAGCAGCAAACGAGCAGTTCCTCCTTTGGGGCTACTCCGAGGTGAATCCCGCCGAACTCCCACACTTCCTCCCGTATTTGCCGTTCACCATGGATCTCTCGGATCGGGGTGCAGTGGTGGAACTCGTGGATCCCCTGGGGCACGTGATCAGCACGGCCAACGCAGATCGGCCGGACCGCGATGGCTGGGCTGCAGGACACCTCCTGCACGGAGCGTTGGCGTTCGCCACCATGGAGCGGCTCGATCCGTCACTTCCTGACCTCGACAATTATTGGGACGCCAATGAGCACGTGGTGATCCAAGGCCTTGACGCGGACGAGGTTTGCCTCACGGGCACCGCCCGGGTAACCAACGAACGGCTCACCATGCGCTACCAGACAGCTCAGCCCGTGCAATCCGTTCCCCAAGGTCAGATCCTGACCGTGGCTCTCGGGGGGATGCCCGACTTGGAAGCTCCCGGGTGTGCTGCGCATGTGGGCCTGATGGCCGTGGAGTCGCCCGCCGGCGGAGCCAGGGAGACCCATACGTTCCTCCCCCAAGTTTGGACCTTGGAACGCCTGGGGCTTACGGACGACTATCGGATTCACATCGCCACGGCCGAACTCACTCCTGGTCTGTACTACCTTTGGATTTCCACCGGCGATGGCCGCTATCGGTTAATCGCCTTCACCGTTACGGAAGCGCGCTGAGCGCACGTAAAAGAGAACCCCCGGGAGGATCATTCCTCCCGGGGTTTTCCTCTAGAACAGGGCTTTCCACCCCCAGGTGAGAATCCAGGTTTTCGTGGGAACGCTCGGATCCACCAGGCCTGTTTTTAGACGCATGTTTAAGAGCACTTCGGTGGAAATGGGGAAATACACGATGATGTCGGTCATCCCAAGCCCAAAGAGCCTTCCGGCCGCACGCTGGAAGTAGAACGAGAGCTGCCACCAGCCCGGCGCACCACAGCAGGGGATCACCGGCCCCTCAAATTGAATGACCTCGAAAAACTGGGTGTATCCCGTGACCGTCGAGTCCTTCTCTGGGTCAAAGGAAGTAGCAAAACGCCCTTTGTACCCCTGAGGAAGCTCGCACCGGAGCTCCACCCCATAGAGGTGGAAACCAGCGAGTCCAAACCCCTCTTCGGGGGTCACCAAACCCACCAAGGGCCGCACGCAAGCCACGATCCCCGCCACCAGCCGCAATGTGGGCTCAACTTTCTTTTCCTCGGTGGTGAACGTGACCTTCGCGTCCAAATATGTGCGGATTGGGCCGCAGCCGGGGCAGGGAATCTCCACATCTCGCAGGGTGAAGACGAGGTGGTGGAAACCCAACTTGGTGAACATGTACTCCGCCTCCCAGGTGATAGGACAATCCGTGCACAGCCAGGGTCCGCGCAGGGTGAGAACTTCTTCAGCAAAGGTCGGGGCAAGGGTGGCAAATTTTGTGCGGCTGGTCAGGGAAATGCGGTCAATGTAGCCCTGGACGGTGAACGTCGCGTAGGAACTGGTTTGAGGATCGGCGCCGGAGTAGTAGAAGTAGTAGCTCAGGTTCCAACCCAGGGTCAACGTGCGGGCATCCACAGTCCAAGAGGTGAGGGTAAGCGCGGTGGGGTTGAAGGTAAGGGTGGAAGTAATGGGAAGCCTCCAGGCTGCGGGCCAAGTGCCCTCCAATTCAATCTTGCCCACGGTTTGGAAGCTGCTGAATCCCGTTTGGTCCCAGGTGGCCAAGGCGTAGGCATCAAGGTACTGGAAGCGGGCGTACAAACCAAACACAAAGCTGTAGGAATCCAAAGAAAAACTGGGGCCAGAAAAGTTCAGGGTCCCCTCGAAGCGGAGAGCAGGGGCGAAGGTCTCCGCAGGCCCAAGCACGCGAAGCTGCACGGTACCGAGATCCAAGAGCTCTCCCTCGGCGGTTTGCATCAAAAAGGTGGCCCAATCCGTGCCCACAAAACCCGTTTGGGGAACATAGACCAGGTTTGGAGGGGTCCCCAAGAACATCCCGTACTTTGGGGGCTCCACGAGCACGAACTCAAGGGTCTCCAGTTCCGCGGGGGTACCCACGGCCAGGGTCACCGAAGCCGGCGTCCCCGGCCGAACGTGCACCACTTGGAGCCGCGCGTACTCGAGGGCGGCACCCGTGAGTGTAGCCCCGCTCACGAGGCCAAGGACCGCCAGCACCAAAAGTCTCCGCCGCATGTTCCTCCTCCTCTTGGTTCGACCCCCAGGAACGCTCGAATGTCTCGGGAGAACACCGAGCCGGAGCGCAGAAGAAAAAGGGGGCACCCCTCCCAACTTTGGGAGGCGCAGGGAATTCCCCCGTGCCTGCCGGATATCGGGGGATGAACAGCTAAACAAGACGATTTCAGGTCAGGCCCCATATGCCCCCATCCCGGAGCACCCTACCCCTCCTCCTCCAAAGCTGGCAGAGCCTGTAGCCCAGGCCGACAAGAATTGCGCGGGAAAAAGGCAGGACGTTGGTCTGTAATCGAGCTCACACAACCGCTTTCCTCTTGTTCCTAGCTAGGTCCTTTCCCAGAAGGGAGTTCACCTCGAGCTCGAGGCCCCCGTCTGCGCCCCACGCGCCGGAGCGCTGCTGCCGCTGGGACACGCGGCAGGGGGAGACGTGGCCGTTGGGGCAAGCCCTACGGTATACTGGCCCCCGAAAGGGGGCACGAATGAAAGGCGTGGCCGGAAAATTTCTTTTTGTGGACCTCTCGGCAGGCACAATCCGCACAGAGGAGATTCCCGAGAAGACGTTCAGGTTTTTCCTGGGCGGCTGGGGTTTGGCGGCGAAATTCGCGTGGGATTCGATCCCCAAAGGGGCCGATCCCCTGGGCCCAGAGAACGTGGTGACCATGGCCCCAGGACTCCTCACCGGGACCGGCATTCCCACGGCCTCGAAAACGGCGTTCTCCTTCCGCTCGCCCCTTACGGGCACCCTCTGCCGGTCCATGGCCGGGGCCTGGATTGGGGTGGCTCTGCGCAAAGCCGGTTTCGACGCCCTTGTCATCCGTGGCCAAAGCAAAGATCCCGTGGTTTTGGTGATCGAGGATGGAAAAGCTCGTTTAGACCATGCTCGTGATCTTTGGGGCCTGGATACCCGCGCCACCCGCAAGGTCCTCCAGGAGCGTTATGGCGAAGGAATCCGCACGGCGGTGATCGGCCCGGCCGGGGAAAAACTTTCCTGGATCGCCACTATCGAGTGCGATGGCCGGCAGGCCGGGCGGGGCGGAGGCGGGGCGGTCCTTGGAGCCAAGAACCTCAAGGCCATCGTGGTTCGGGGCATGGGAGAAATTCCCATGGCCGATCCCGAAAAGGTAAAGGAGCTCATCCGCCACTGGAACGAGATCATCCGCAAGCACCCCGTGACCGAGGCGGATATGAAGTACGGCTCTGGAGAATTCCTGGACTGGATGAACCGGGTCTCCGGAACATTCCCCTCCCGCAACTGGCAATGGGGCTTTTTTAAGAGCGCCTACGAGCGGGCCAAGGACGGGAAGATCGAGCTTGACCCGTACTATTGGGCGCCGAAATACTCCAAGCGCAACGTGGCTTGCCCCTTCTGCACGAAACCTTGCGGACAACTTTTCGTGGCGGAGCAAGGGAAATACGGGCCCATCGAGGTGGACGGCCCGGAGTACGAAACCCTTTATTCGTTGGGCGGAGCGCCGGAGATCGCCGAGATCGAGGCCGTGGCCAAGGCCAACGAGATCTGCGATCTCCTGGGTATCGACACGATCTCTGCGGGCCTCACCGTCTCCTGGGCCATGGAGGCCGTGGAGCGCGGCTACCTCACCCCCGCGGACCTGGATGGGATCGACCTCCGCTTCGGAAACGCCGAGGCCATGCTCAAAGTGTTGGAGAAGATGGGGCGGAGGGAAGGAAAGGCCGGTGAGCTTCTTGCCAACGGGTCACGGGCTGCGGCCAAACGGTTGGGAAAAGGGGAAGAATTCGCCATTCACATCAAGGGCATGGAGCTTCCTGCCTACGATATCCGCGGCTCCAAGGGTGTGGCGCTGGCGTTTGCCGCGGCCTTCCGGGGTGGCGATCACCTCACCGCCGGGGTCTACGGCACGGAATACGGCGGATCCTGGTGGAAGTTTGAGGCCGTGGATCGCCGAAAACTCGTGGGCAAAGGGTTCGAGGTGAAGATCCACGAGGACCTCATGGCCCTCTACGATGCCCTGGGCGTTTGCAAATTCTCCCGCCACATCTTCTTCCTCGAAGCTTTCCCGGAAATCGTGGCCGCCCAAACGGGCCTCTCCCTCGCCATGGCCGAGCTTCTTGCCGTGGGCGAACGTATCTATAACCTCGCGCGGGCGTTCAACGTTCGCGAGGGCTTCTCGCGGAAGGATGACCATCTTCCGCACCGGGTCATAGCCGAGCCCATTCCGGAGGGGCCTTCCGCGGGCGACCGCGTCCCCTACGAGGAGCTCCAGAAACTTTTGGACGACTATTACGAGGCGCGGGGCTGGAGCCGGGAGGGGATTCCTCTCAAGGCCCGCCTCGTTTCCCTGGACCTTCCCGAGGTGGCGGAGGCCGTTGGCGCGAAAGGCGTCTAATCGAACCCTCACGCCCGTCCCCTCTCCCGCGACTGCGGGAGAGGGGTGGCACAGCCGGGGTCTCGACTAGAGGAGAAACGCCTGGGGATTGGTCAAAAACTCGGGGATGGGAAGGGAAGTGCTCTCCCCGGAGCTCAGGTTCTTGAGGGTGAGCCGATTTTGGGAGAGCTCGTCCGGGCCGAGGAAGAGGGCGTAGCGGGCCCGGCGGGCTGCAACGCTCATGACTTTTCGCAGCGACCGCCCCATGTAATCGAGGTCCGCGGCCACCCCCTTCCGTCGGAGGGAGGCCAACATCTCCAGGGCTCTTTCCCTCGCTTCCTCCCCGATGGGGATCACGTAGAGCTCGAGATCTGGGGCCTCGGGGTCTGTGGGCTTGCGCTGGGAAAGGACTAAAACCAGACGTTCAAAGCCGCCGGCGAAGCCCACTCCCGGTGTGGGTGGCCCGCCCAAAAGTTCCACCAAATCGTCGTAACGACCCCCGCCCAGCAGGGCATCTTGGGCGCCTAATTCCCGTGAGCAGAGCTCGAACACGGTTCTCGTGTAGTAATCGAGCCCCCGCACAAGCCGCGAATCAAGTTCGTAGGAAAGTCCGAGCTCCCGCAGGATGGAAAGGAGCTCCTCGAAATGCGTCCGGCATTTTTCGCAGAGGTAATCCAGGCTCTTGGGGGCCTGGGCAATGGCTCCTTGACACTGGGGTTCCTTGCAGTCCAAGATCCGCAGGGGATTTTCTTCTAAACGACGCTGACACTCAGGACATAGCTCTTCCCGTCGGGCAGAAAAGTGGGCCCTTAGGGCCTCGCGGTACTGGGGGCGGTCCTCCCGGCAGCCGATGGAGTTGAGCTTAAGGAACAGGCCCTCCCGAGAGAGCCCCACTCTCTCCATGAGGTGCCAAGCCAGATCGATCACCTCGGCGTCAAGGGCGGGATCCAGGGAGCCCAAAGCTTCGACCCCGTACTGGTGGAATTGCCGCTGCCTGCCCTTTTGGGGCTTCTCGTAGCGGAACATGGGGCCGATGTAGTAGAGCTTGGCAAGGTCGCCTTTGGCGTAGAGGCCGTGCTCGATATAGGCCCGTACCACCGAGGCCGTGGCCTCCGGCCGCAGGGCCAGCATCTGCCCCTTTTTGTCGGGGAAGGCGTACATTTCCTTGTGCACGATGTCCGTGGCCTCGCCCACCCCACGGGAAAAAAGCTCCGCCAGCTCCAAAATGGGCGGCCGAATTTCTTTGTAACCGTACAAGGAAAAGAGGCTGCGAATTTCCTCCTCGAGTTTTTGCCAGAGGGCGACTTCCTCGGGGAGGATGTCCCGCAGGCCCCGGACGCTTGCCACCTTCACTGCTTTAGCTCCCGCTCGAGGTTGAGGAGCTCCACCAAGGCCTCTGCGGCTTGGGCTCCTTTATTCCCGGCTTTTCCGCCGGCCCGTTCCAAGGCCTGGTCGAAGGTATCGGCGGTGAGGACCCCAAAGGTCACGGGAACGGGCCCCTCCAGGGCGAGTTTGGCCAGGCCCTTGGCGACTTCCGCGGCAATATACTCAAAATGCGGGGTCTCCCCGCGCACCACCGCCGCGAGGGCGACCACCCCGTCCACCTTTCCGCTTTCCGCCAAAATGCGCACCGCGCGAGGGAGCTCAAACGCCCCGGGGACCCAAAGGATCACCATATCCGCGTCCTTCACGCCCAGCCGGCGCAAGCGATCTTGGGCCCCGGCCAAAAGCTCCCGCGTCACCAGCTCGTTGAATCGGGAAACCGTGAGACCCACACGCAGGCCCCGGCCATCCAGCCTTCCCTCAAACACCGGCATAACTCCCTCCTTATACGCTTTCGAGCTTGTGGCCAAGTTTCTCTTTCTTGGCTCGCAGGTAGCGTTCGTTATAGGGATTGGGCTCAACCTCGATGGGCACGCGTTCCACGATCTCAAGGCCATATCCCGACAGAGCCGCGATTTTCTTGGGGTTGTTGGTGAGAAGCCGAATTTTTCGAATACCTAGGTCCACGAGGATTTGGGCCCCGATCCCATAATCCCGGAGGTCCGGGGGATAGCCCAGCTTCAAATTGGCTTCCACCGTGTCCAAGCCCTCATCCTGGAGATGATAGGCGCAAACTTTGTTCACCAGGCCGATCCCGCGGCCCTCGTGGTGACGCATGTACAGGACCACGCCCTTTCCCTCCTTGTCCACCATTTCCAGGGCCCGGTGGAGCTGGTCCCCGCAATCACAGCGCAAGGATCCCAGGGCATCGCCAGTGAGACACTCCGAGTGCACCCGCACCAACACCGACTCCTCCCCGTTCAGCTCCCCTTTCACCAGGGCCACATGCTCGTAACCCGTGATCTTGTCGCGGTAGGTGACGATACGGAAGTCCCCGTAGCGCGTGGGAAGATCGGCTTCGCATACCCGCTCCACCAGTTTCTCCCGCTTTTTCCGCCAGGCGATGAGGTCGGCGATGGTGAGAATGAGGAGGCCGTGTTTTTCCGAAAACTTCAGGAGATCCGGAAGGCGGGCCATGGTTCCATCCTCGTTCATGATCTCGCAGATCACGCCCACGGGATGGAGCCCGGCCAGGCGGCAAAGGTCCACGGCGGCCTCGGTGTGGCCGGCCCGGCGAAGAACTCCGCCATCCTTGGCGACAAGGGGAAAAACGTGGCCGGGTCGCACCAGGTCCCCCGACCGGGATTTGGGATCGGCCAACACCCGAATGGTTCGGCAGCGGTCGTGGGCGGAGATCCCCGTGGTGATCCCTTCTCGAGCGTCCACGGACACGGTGAACGCGGTTTCGTGGCTATCCCGGGGAGGATTGACCATGAGGGCGAGGTCCAGCCGCTCGGCCCATTCCCAAGACATGGGCACGCACAGAAGTCCCCGGCCTTCCTTGATCATGAAGTTGATGGCCTCCGGCGTGGCCTTCTCCGCGGCCATCACCAAATCCCCTTCGTTTTCGCGATCCTCGTCATCCACGACGATGATCATCTGGCCATTTCGAATGGCCTCGAGCGCCTCTTCCACCGTGGCCAGCCTCATTTCTCCCTCCAACGCCGCACGTATTTTGCCAAAACGTCGAACTCCAGGTTCACCTGGTCCCCTACCCGCCGGAATCTTAGGTTCGTGTTTTCGTAGGTGAAGGGCACGATGGCGCAGCGGAAGGTGCCCTCGCCCACGGCAAACGGGGTGAGGCTGATCCCATCCACGGCCACCGACCCTTTATCCGCCAAAAGCTCAGCGAACCCGGGATCGAAGCTTACCTCCAAAAGGAACTCCTTGCCGCGGCGGGAAAAAACCGTGATTTTCCCAACCGTGTCCACGTGGCCCAGGACAAAATGCCCGCCTATCTCCTCCCCAACCCGCAGGGAGGGTTCGAGGTTGACCGCATCCCCCGACTTGAGGCTCCCCAGGTTGGTGCGGGAGAGGGTCTCCTCGGAGAGGTCAAAGCCCCAAAGTCCCGAGGCCACTGCGGAAAGGGTGAGGCAAACCCCGTTTACGGCCACGCTCGCGCCCAGGTTTTCTTGCAATTCGCCAGGAGAAAGCCAGAGGCGGCGCGGCTCCGTGCGCGCCACCTTTCCCACAGCTCGCACAATGCCCGTGAACACTCGGCCAGTGTAACCCGGGAAGCCCCGATGTTGCAGGTGGAAAAGACAACCGGTAAAGTCCTCCCGCCATGGTCAAGGTCTTGTTGCTTTCCCTTCTCCTTTGCCTCGGCGTGGCAAAGGCCCAAGGAAGTTTGGAGACGGCCACCCTTCTCATCGATGGCCAGGAAGTGGTGCAGGTGACCACGGGGCTCGTGCGCTACCAGTTTGCCAAGCCCGGCGGGGTTCTGCGCAGTGCCTACGTGTATTTCTCCACGTACGGGGCGAACCCCCTGGAGGTGGTCCCGGGATGGACGGGCAACGCCCTCGCCCCAGGCGTGACCCTGCCCCTTGAGGTCTGGGTGGAGGAAACCCCTGTTGTCGGGGAATACCACGTGGAATGGGAGAAGCTCGGAGAAGGGAGCGTGCGCGTGGTGCTCTCCCGGGTGGGAGAGGGTGCAAGGGTACGCGAGGAATTAAGCCTCGCTGCGAACAATCTGTACACCGGTGGGTTCCGCATTGCGGTGGAGGGAGAGGGGCGGATCCGGCTGGTTCTGGGGCATCTTCCTGCGGGACCCAAGGCTCCGGAGCTGGTTTACCTTTACGACGGCCAGACACAAAAAGCCCCTCTGGCGCCTGGAAGCTATAGTCGCTTTCAGGGGTTAGGTCTTGTCAGCAACGAAAGCGTGTTTTTCTGGCGTTTCGAAGAGGGCGACGTGCAGCCCTTTTTGGGCAAGAACGTCGCGGGCCAACCGGTGTTCGGAGTCGAAGCGCAAGGGATCCTCCAGGTGCGGGGGATGTTTTACACGGGGAGAAACCGGTACGTTCTTCTCGCCGACGCGGGCCTGCGGCCCTTGGCCCAATCCGGGGCCTTCACCACGATCTTGGTAGGGGTCATCCGCTTCTTCGAAAGCCTATACCGGGTCACCGGAAATTATGGGTGGGCCATCATCTTGTTCACCGTGATCACCCGCCTCATCCTTCACCCTCTCACCCGCAACCAGTTCCGCTCCATGGCCAAAATGCAGAAACTCGCCCCGAAGATCAAAAAGATCCAGGAGCGTTTTAAAGACGACCGGGAGGCCCTGCAAAAGCAACTCCTCGAGCTTTACCGGCAGGAGAAGGTGAACCCCTTGGGCGGGTGTTTGCCTATGCTCCTGCAATTCCCCCTTCTCATCCTGCTCTGGCAGGCCATCATGTACTCCGCAGAGAAGATCCACCTCTCCCCGGGTTTCCTATGGATCGCTGACCTCTCCAAACCTGACCCCTACTACCTTTTGGTGATCCTGGGCACCGGGGTGCAGCTCCTCTACACCTGGTACACCCAACGGCGCATGCCCAGTGAGGCCGGGGGAGGCTCCCAATTCTTGGGCTACATCTTCCCCCTCGTGATGGCCGTGTTCTTTCTCAGCTTTCCCGCGGGGCTCTGGCTCTACTGGACGTTCACCACCGTGGTGCAGTTCGGCCAACAGCTCCTCATCGATTGGGAGATGGCCCGAGAGGAAGCCCGGGTGAGTTCTCAAGGAAACCCCAATGGAGGAGCGGGTTCGTGAGGGGCTAGCCCGCTTTTTCTCCGACTTCCTCCGGGTGCTGGGGGAGGAAGGAGGGGTGGAAATTCGGGACGAGGCGGGCACGGCCTATGTAAACCTCCAGGGCCGTTTTCAGAACCTTCCTCAGGAAGACGGGGAATTCCGAGCCGCCCTGGCCCGGCTGGCCATTCTGTACCTCAAGGCCAACCTGCAAAGGGCGCCCAGCGTGGAGGTCGATATCAACAGGCAAGAGGAGGAGCGGCGCAGGAAACTCATGGCTCGGGCCTTGGCCGTGGCCGAACAAGCACGACAGCAGAAGCGCCAGGTGGAGCTGGAGCCCATGGCCCCTAAGGATCGCCGCCTTATCCACCTGGCCCTCGCGGATTTCCCCGGCGTGCGCACCTTTTCCGTGGGCAAGGGCGAGGACCGTCGGGTCGTGATCGCCCCCGCCCCAGAACCTACCGAGCCTTAAGCCGCTCGCTCAGCTGCGTGATCCCCCAGAGGATGGGGCCGGCAATGCACATGGAGGAATACGTGCCCACGACCACGCCGCACAGCATAGCCACCATGAACTCCCGCAGGGCCGCGCCCCCGGCCACCAACAGCACCAATACCGGGATCATCGTGGTCCCTGAGGTGTTGATGGCCCGGGTTATGGATTGGTTAATTGCCCGGTTGATCACGTCCCAAAGAGGCGTCTTCTTCTGCAATCGTACGTTCTCCCGCACCCGATCGAACACCACAATGGTGGCGTTGATGGAATAGCCCACCACGGTGAGGAGGGCAGCGATCACCGGAAGATTGATCTCCAGCCGGGCCACGCTGAACACGCCCAGGGTGATGACCACGTCATGCACCAGGGCCAAAATGGCGGCAATCCCGTAGCGCAGGCGGAAGCGCACGGCGATGTACACCAGCATCCCCGCCAGAGCCACGAGGATCGCCTGCCAGGCCCGGTTCACGATCTCCTGGGACACCTGGGCCCCGATGGTGGTGATCCCATACTCAAAAGGAGGCACAAGTCCGGTTTCCGGCCCGGGGTGAACGAAGTACTGGCGGAGTTTTTCCGCCACCCCCTCCTCCGTGGTGCGCACGGTGATCACCACGCCTTCCAACGTTGCCCTTTCCCCAGCCTCGGTCGTACGTTCCGCGGAAATCCGCTGGATATAGAAGCTCGCTTTGGAGCCGACTTCGCTCAGCACCCGGGCCACCTGGTCCTGCAGGGCGGAACGCTCCACGGCCACCCCAGCCGGGTAAAGGAGGGTGAGCTGGATGCCACCGGTGAAGTCGATGCCGGGGTGCAACCCCCCTAAAACGAGGGCCACCACCGAACCGAAAAAGAGCACGAACGAAATGAGGCCAAAAAGTTTGGCCTTGCCCAGGAAATCGTAGGAGGTCATGGGCTATCCTTTGAACGCACGGGCCGCGAGGCGGGATTTGACGCGGGCCGCCTTGTTGGGATGGATGACCCCCCGGATGGCCGCCTTGTCCACCGCCTTTTGGAACGCGGCGAACGCGCGGCGGGCACCCTCTACATCTCCGCTTTGCGCGAGCCGTAACACCTCGCGCCGCCAATACCGCACCGCGCTTCGCCTCAGATCATTGCGCCGACGTCGGGTGAGACTTTTCCGCAGTGCCCGTTCTGCCGCTCTTGTGACAGGAATAACACATCACCCCTTTGCCCTTGAGAATCCGAAGACGAAGCTTATCCCAAGACGGGCAGGGCGCAACCAGATCCTTGGCCCCGGGACAAAGAAGGTTGGCAAAAACAGGGCCGCCGCGGTACGCTCGCCCCTGGCCATGATCGAGCACGTTCGCAAGCGGGACGGGAGCATTGTGCCTTACGAGCGCGGCCGGGTTGTGGCCGCCATCCTCTCCGCCTTGCAGGAGGTGGGCCGGGACGATCCAACGTTGGCCCAGGAACTGGCCTCCCGGGTGGAGCGGATCCTCGAGGGCCGGTTCGGCCCTCTCTTCGGCCCGCCCCACGTGGAAGAGATCCAGGACGCGGTGGAAGAGGTCCTCATGACCTCGGGAATCCCCGAGGCCGCAAGGGCTTACATCGTCTACCGCGAGCAGCACAGAAAAATGCGGGAGATCCAGGAACTTGTGGACCCCGCGCTCGTGGAAACCTACCTCAACGGCCAGGACTGGCGGGTGCGGGAGAACTCCAACATGGCCTTCTCCCTTCAGGGTTTGAACGTCTTTCTTACCGAGAAGATCATCAGCCGGTACTGGCTTTCCCAGGTTTATCCTGAGCCGATTCGCCGGGCCCACGAATCCGGGGATTTCCATCTTCACGATCTTGGCACGCTTGGACCCTATTGTGTAGGCTGGGATTTAGCCGATCTTCTCGCCGTGGGCTTCCGTGGTGTGCGAGGAAAAGTGGAGTCCCGGCCGCCCAAACACTTCCGCACCGCCCTCCTTCAGGCCGTGAATTTCCTTTATACCCTCCAAGGTGAGGCTGCCGGAGCCCAAGCCTTCTCCAACGTGGACACCCTCCTGGCTCCCTTCATCGCTGCCGACGGCCTTTCCTATAAGGAGGTGAAGCAGGCCCTCCAGGAATTCGTGTACAACCTGAACGTTCCCACCCGAGTCGGCTTTCAGACGCCTTTCACCAACGTCACCCTGGATCTGCGGCCGCCCGAACATTTGGCCAAGCTTCCGGCCGTCGTGGGCGGAGAGCCCGTTCAAGCTCAGTACGGCGAGTTCGAGCGGGAAATGAGGATGTTCAACCGGGCCTTCGCCGAGGTCATGGCGGAGGGCGACGCCAACGGCCGGGTGTTCACCTTCCCCATCCCTACCTACAACGTGACCCCCGACTTTCCTTGGGATGAGCCGGATTTCCAGCCCATTTGGGAGATGACCGCCCGCTACGGGATCCCCTATTTCGCTAACTTCATCAGCTCGGATATGAAGCCCGAGGACACGCGGAGCATGTGTTGCCGGCTGCGCTTGGATCTCCGGGAGCTGCGGTATCGTGGCGGCGGCCTCTTCGGGGCCAACCCCCTCACCGGCTCCATCGGAGTCGTGACCCTGAACCTTCCGCGCCTGGCGTACCTCTCCCGAGACGAACGGGAGTTCTTCGAGCACCTGGATGATCTTCTGCAGCTGGCGGGGAAAAGCCTCATCATCAAGAGGAAATTCTTGGAGCGCCTCACCGAGCAGGGGCTTTATCCGTACTCCAAGTTCTATTTGCGGTCGGTCAAGGAGCTCACCGGTGAGTACTGGAAAAACCATTTCTCCACCATCGGGGTGATCGGCCTAAACGAGGCTTGTTTGAATCTTCTGGGGTGCAGCATTGCGGATCCCGAGGGGATCACCTTTTCCATCCGAGTTCTCGACCATCTGCGCGCGAAACTCGTGGCCTTTCAAGAGGCCACTGGGCACCTTTGGAATTTGGAGGCCACTCCGGCAGAGGGCGCCAGTTACCGTTTGGCCATGCTCGACAAAAAGCGCTTTCCCCAAATCATCGTGGCCAACGAACGAGGAGTGGAAGACTGGGGAGCAGCCCCTTACTACACCAATTCCTCCCAGCTTCCCGTCAACTACACGGACGATCTTTTCTTCGCCCTTCGCCTCCAGGAGCCGCTTCAAACCCGGTATACCGGAGGAACCGTGTTCCACATCTGGCTGGGCGAGAGGGTCCCTTCCTGCGAGGCCGCAAAAATCCTGGTATACCGCATCTTCCAGCGCTTTCGCATCCCCTACATCACCCTCACTCCCACCTTTTCCGTATGCAAAAGCCATGGGTATTTGGCCGGCACACACGAGGTTTGCCCCTCGTGTGGCGAACGGGCTGAGGTCTATTCTCGGGTGGTGGGGTATCTTCGGCCGGTGGAGCAGTGGAACGCCGGAAAACAGGCGGAGTTCAAGGATCGGGCCTCCTTTATACCCGTCACCGCCCTTTCCCGCAGCGCCACGCTATAGCTCGCGTGGGGAGCAAAAAAGTAAGCGGCAACATCGTGCACCTCCAGCCGCTTTCCCTAAGTGATTACCCCGGAAAACTTGCGGCTTTGGTGTTCTTCGCCGGATGTAACCTGCGTTGCCCCTTCTGCTATAACTCCGAGCTCGTTCTTCCGGAGCTCATGGAAAGCCTTCGCCCCCTGGATCAGTCGGAGGTTATCACGCACCTTGCGGAGCGCGCAGGTTTCCTGGACGGGGTGGTTCTCACGGGCGGCGAACCTACTCTTTCTCCTATCCTTTTCGAGTTTGTAAAGGCTCTAAAAGGCCAAGGTTTTCTGGTGAAATTGGATACGAACGGCACCAATCCTCAAGTCCTCGAGGAGCTCCTTTCTTCCCGGCTTTTGGACTACGTGGCCTTGGACGTGAAAGCCCCTTTTTCCCGCTATTCCGAATACGTCGGCCTTTTGGAAGGCGAAAAGGTGGCAGAGGCCGTGCAGGCAAGCCTAGAAATTCTGTTGAAAGAGGCTCCGGATTACGAGGTTCGCACCACCGTGGCTCCCGGGATCTCCCGGGATGATCTTTGGGCCATTGCAAAGGAGCTTCACGGGATCAAGCGTTACGTGCTTCAGCCGTTTGTCGTTCCCCGGAAAAAACGTCTTGTGGACGAAAGTTGGCATACTCGCCAAGCCTTAGGAATCCCCGTGCTCCGTGCCCTTCTTCCAGAGCTCCAGAAATTTGTTCCCGCCGAACTGCGCGCTTAAA
>JBBIVL010000018.1:15435-18751 GCA_037439765.1 Candidatus Bipolaricaulota bacterium | reverse complement strand
CCCCTCCCGCTTAACGCGGCCTCGCTCATCCTCCACCACCGCATAGGTGTACCGCGTTAGGACAGTCCAACGCGATATACTCCATCGCACCCTCCTTTTGGGGCAGGATAACCTGCCCAAGGGCGCGCGCTTTCAGAACATCACTAAACGGGACACTATCTTCCACTCTAAAACCGGACGATTTGGCAACATACATAACTTGGCAGTATTATGGTAACTAAATAGGGTCGATTTGTGAGCTTTGGGTTCTGGACAAAGGAGGACTGAAGAAGATGTTTAAATTGCTTTGCGGTTTACTGTTAGAGAGCTTCTTGGTCGTTGTCCTTGTTTCCTTTGCGTCGTATCCAGCGTTACCTACGCAAACCGAGCGTCACGAAGGCGATCTCGTGTTGGAGGGCAATGATCAATTACTGGTCCAAAACAAGACATTAATAGTTCGTGGGAACATAATCCTCCAAGGGAACGCGCAATTGGTGTTAAAATCTGCCTCTCACCGTATCGACCAAACCTACCACGAGCAATTCAAAGTTGCTCTACACGATCAAGCCAAACTAATTATTGACAACTCAACGTTTGACGCAACGTTTGACTTTGTGGAGATCGTGCTCTGGGGCCGTGCAAGCTTGTTAGTAACCAACTCGCGTGTAAATCATATTGTAATTTTGCTCGACAGCGCAAGTGTGGAAGTCACCGGGAGCTTTGTAAAACATTTGTCTGCAGAAGAAAACGGTTACAAGTTCAACAATCGTTACGGGCGTGCTAAGGCTCGCACTAAAGACTCAGAAATTTATGAAGTTACTCTAGGGATTAGCCGATACTGTGTTTTATCAGTATCAAACCTGAAACCAGGCAAAGGGCTCAATGTGGAACTTTCTCCTACTAGTTTGGAAGCGGGCGATATCCCATTTGAAGTGCAATTATTAAATTGCACTATTAACTATTGTAACTTCCTCGTTGGTGATAAAGCCAATGTTAAATTCAAAAATTGTGATATCTTTCAGCTTAGCTGTTATGGCTCTGCGAGAATAACCGCAGAAAACAGTACAGTAGCTCAGATTGTACTTACGCTTGAAAACCTTAAGGTTTCATTCGGTGGTTTAAAAACCGGGTACTACAAGGACTGGGAGCTGCGAGCGCGCTCAGGCACGCTACCGTGTTCCTTCCGGCTGGTCAATACCGTGGTTTCCCAAGGATGGTATTTGCGGCTGCGTAGAGGAAATTACGAGATTTATGATTCAGATATAGTAAGGTTCCGAAACGAGTTTGATTCCCCTGATTCTAAATATCTGTTGGAGGACTGCTGCATTCTAGAGTGGATGCCCTGGTGGTCAAACGGAGAAATAACGCTTCGTGATTGTGTCATAGGGACCGTACAAGCCCCCGATGCTGCTGCTGCCACAATACGAGGGGAGTTCTGCGTACTAGAGCCAACAATAAACTCGTTCTGGGGGCCATGGCGGAATAACGCGAAAATAAGGAGGTATTTCCCAATCCAGGTGTTTGAGCTTACTGGAAAACCCGCGAGCGGAGTGACAGTCGAAGTCATAGCCCCTACGGGACAATTACTACATCGTGCTCAAACCGATAGTTCCGGCAGAATCGAGGTCAGCATCCTATTTGAGGAGAAAAACTATTCCGCTATGTACAGGGTGCAAGTACCAAAGTTTGGTTATACCTACACGTTTGGCCTTCTTAGTTCTACCCCAATATGTTTGCCTCAAGGTTCTTGCAAGTTCACTTGCCCGGACTGTACCAATCGTATCCCGGGCATGAGACAATGAACCCCGTTGGAAAGTGTTTGGAAACATTTATCAAAAAGTAGTGCCAAACTCATTTGTTGTTTTTTGGGACACGCCCTTAGAGCCGTTGCGTCTTTGAGGCTAGAAACGCCTGGTCCCAAGCCCTCCACAAGGGTGACTCCTTACGTCCTCCACAAACCACCGATAGATCTGTTTGGCTTTTTCTCTGTCTTAGAACGTGCTGACCAAGAGGTTCCCATCCGGTGAGGTTAATCGGTGGCCAAGCATCTCTTGCAGAGTTAGTCGGGCACTGCCTCATTATCCTCCGTTCTGAATCAAGGTAGCTCATCATCTGTTGCATAGCCGTTTTTGGAAAAGTATCCTCCGATCTTCCCTACGCGCAGATGAAGCTCTGCGCGTAAGGACCTTTTTGCTCACGAATTCCTTTGAGAGCAGTTAGACTGTGTCTTCGGGCTGACGGGGGGCAACCTGCTAATCGAAACTTCACTTTCTTTGTCGATCTAGCAGGACGAAAGTGAGTAGACAGGGGTGCACCACGCTCGGTAACGCGCATCCTTTCCGCGCACGACGCGCTCATAAAGGTCGCGGAGCTTTTCGAAGATGGGGCCGGGTTTTCCAGTCCCAACCTTTCGGCGGTCGATCTCAACGACCGGAGCAAGCCCCGCGGCCGTCCCGGTGAGAAAAACTTCCTCGGCCACGTAAAGCTCAGTTCGGTCGATGGGGCGCTCCACCACAGAAATGCCCAAATCCTTGGCCAGGGTGATCACGGTGTCACGGGTGATCCCCTCGAGGATGTTCACCGTGATGGGCGGGGTGATGAGGGCCCCATTCCGCACAAGGAAAAGATTCTCCGCGCTTCCCTCCGCGACCTCTCCGTCCTCGTTGAGGACGATGGCCTCGTCGAACCCCGCCAAATACGCCTCGGTCTTGGCGAGAGCCGAGTTCACATATGCGCCAGTGATCTTGGCCCGGGCGGGGATGGCGTTGTCCTCCACCCGCCGCCAGGAGGAGACCATGGCCCGGACCCCTCCCTTGGGAAGGTAGTGTTCGAAAGGCAAAGCGAAGATGGTGAGGTCACTTTGGAGGTTATGCAGCCGGACCCCGATCTCCTCGCTGGATTTGAAGGCGATGGGTCGGATGTACACGTCCTCGTGGAATCCTTCCCGACGCAGAAGCTCCACGGTGATGCGACAAAGGTCCTCCACGGTGTAAGGGAGGTCGATGAGGAGGATCTTGGCGCTCCGCAAAAGCCGGGCATAGTGGTCGGCCATGCGGAAGACGAAAAGTTCTTCCTCCTCGGGGTTCCAGAAGGCCCGGATCCCCTCGAACACCCCGGTCCCGTAGTTCAGGGCCGAGGTCATCACCGAAATCTTCGCCTCGGAAATAGGCCGGATTTCCCCGCGAAAGAACGCGTATTTGTTCTTGCTCATACAACCCCGAGCAAAACCTAAATGGCCGAGGTTCTTTCGTCAACGCGTTTGGGGATGGAGGAGAAGCGCGGTACATTTGGTGGGATGAGTCACGAAATCCTGCGTCGGGCGGCGGAGGCTGTGGAG
>JBBIVL010000018.1:0-15410 GCA_037439765.1 Candidatus Bipolaricaulota bacterium | reverse complement strand
CTGGTCACGGTGGTGTCCGTGGAGGGCGCCACACCGCGGGAGGCCGGGGCGAAAATGTTGGTGTTCTCCGACGGCCGCACAGAAGGTACGGTGGGCGGGGGAGCTTTGGAACACCATGCGATGACCAAAGCCCTGTCCCTCCTTCGCGAGGGAACGCGCACGTTTTTGGAGTCCCATGAACTCCGGAATTTGGGCATGCTCTGTGGGGGAAAGGCCACGCTGTTTTACGAGGTCCTTCGATCTCCGCCCCTTTTGGCGGTGTTCGGAGCCGGGCATGTGGGGCTCCTTCTGGCCCGCGTGGCGCGAGAAGTGACGCCCTGGCGCATCGTCCTCTTCGACGACCGGCCGGAGCGCCTCTCTGGGTTGCCCTCGGGTATCGAGGGCCAAGTCCTTCCAGGCTACCAGGGGATCCCCGCGCTGCCGCCCACCACCTACGTCGTGGTGGCCACAGAAACCCACGCCACCGATTTCCTTGTGGCTTACGAACTCCTTCGGCAGGAGCCGGGGCCGGCCTATTTGGGGATGCTCGGGTCCAAGGCCAAGGCCGCGGAGATAAAAGCCAAGCTTTTGGAAAAGGGGGTCGCCCAGGAAAGGGTGCAAAAGTTGCGGTGTCCGGTGGGGCTTCCTTTGGGCGGAAAGGACCCGGGCTCCGTGGCCATTTCCATCCTTTCGGAGATCTTGGCCTTCCATCACGGCCGGCTTGAAGAAGCCCAAACCCGTCTTTCCTCATGACCCAAAATCCTGTTTTGTCCGCCTTTTTCGCGGCATATCGAGGAGGAAAGCGCGGAATGATCGTCACCGGCCCCATCGGAAGCGGAAAAACCACAACGGTCTCGTCTTTGGCTCAGGAGCTTTTCGGGAAGGGGATGGAGGTGGCGGGGGTGATTTCCCCGCGGATCCTTGTGGCCGGGGAGACCGTGGGCTATCGCGTGCGGGATCTGCGCACCGGTGAGGAACGAGTTCTGTGTCGGCGCGACCCCCCAGGTCTCCTCTTTCGCCGCTATTTCTTCCAACCAGAGGCCCTGGAGTTCGCCAATCTTGTGCTGGAAAGGGCCGCTAAGGAAGCGGAAGTGGTCGTGGTGGACGAGGTGGGCCCATGGGAGCTTGCCGGCGGAGGCTTCGCCCCGGGGTTGCGGGCCTGCCTTTCCTCCCCTGCGTTCCTCCTCCTTACCGTGCGGCCCCATTTAGTGGCGGAGGTGCGCAAGCTTGGCCGGGGAGAATTGTCCGTGGTTCGAGTAGATCGCGATTCACAAGATCCTCCAGGGAGGGAGCGATGAGCGCCCGCTGGGCGCTGCGGATCCAGCTCTTTAGCATTTTCTTTCTCATCGGGCTCTTTACGTTTGGCGGAGGCTACGCCATGATTCCCCTGATCTCCCGTGAACTGGTGCAGAAAAGACGCTGGCTCACCGACGGGGAATTTCAAGAAGCTTTGACTTTGGGGAGCTCGATCCCGGGGCCGGTAGCGCCCAACCTGGCCTTCCTCTGCGGAAGCAAGGTGGGCGGGTTGACGGGGGCGCTGGTTGCCGAGCTGGGGTGTGTCCTCCCCTCTTTCCTCGTCATCCTCGGGATCGCCCTGGGATTAGCCCACTTTTTCTCCACACCCGTGGCGCAGAAATTCTTCCTGGGCGCGGGGGCGGCGGTGACGGGCCTTGTGGCCGCGAGCGCTTTGCGCTTGGGCCGACAAATAGCCCATGACCTTCGCGATCTCCTCCTCGTCCTCTCCGCCGCAGCCCTGATCCTGGGTTTGAACATCCACCCCCTTTTGGCCCTTTTGTGGGCGGCTGCCTGGGGGCTGCTCCTCCGAAGGAGACCCCATGCTGGTTGACCTTCTTACGAGCTTTCTGCGCGTGGGGATTGGAGCCTATGGAGGAGGTGTAGCCACCATCCGTTTGATCTATCACGAGATTGTGGAGATCCGAGGTTGGCTGAGCGGGGGTGAAATGGCGGAAATTGTCGCCCTGGCGGAGATGACCCCCGGGCCCATTGCCGTGAACGCCGCCACCTACACGGGGTTTCGCGTCACAGGTTTTTCGGGTGCGGCCCTGGCCACCCTTGCTGTGCTCCTCCCCTCCCTCTTCTTCCTCACCCTTCTGTGGGGCTTGCAGAGGTTCCCGGCGGCCAAGAACGTTGTGGTGCGGATAGGGGGGCTGCTGCGGCCAGGGGTGGTGGCGCTCATCGTGGCCGCCGTGGCCTCCTTGGGAAAGGCAACCGTGCAGACCTGGGTTTCCGGGTTGTTCGCTGCGGTCAGTTTTGCCCTGGCTCTCGGGTTCCGGGAGAGACTCCATCCGGCTCTGCTCATCCTCCTGTTCGGCCTCTTGGGCATGGCCCTTCTGTGAGTGGCGAATTCCTGGGTTTGGGCTATCCTGGTGATCCATCAAAGGGGGTTCCATGGCAGAAGCAGAGGAAAAACTTTGGGAAATTGTGGAGGAGAGCGAAATCGCTCTGCTCATTACCCTCGGGGAGGGCTTTCCCCGGGTACGGCCCATGACCCTCATCGCGTATGAGGAAGAGGGCGGGGTGTGGTTTGCCACAAGCAGGTCCTCCCGCAAGATCGAGGAAATTCAGAAAAACCCAAAGGTGACCGTGTGCTTTCTGGACCTTGAGGGCAGTGCCTACGCCCAGCTGTTTGGCCAGGCGGAGGTCGTGGAGGACCGGGCGGTGAAGGAGGAGTTTTGGGACGAGGATTGGGAGGAGTACTGGGAAGGTCCAGAGGATCCGGACTACGTGCTCCTCCACGTCCGGTTGCAGAAGGCCGAGTACTACCTCCTTGAGGCCGACGAGCTCTGGGTGGTGGAATTCGAGGCGTAACGGACGTCTTGTGGGTTGTTCTGCGGGCCCGGGCGAGCGGGCCCGCTTTTGTTGGGGGGGTGGACGGGCGGCTTTCCTCAGTTATCATCTAGGTGACTTAGGCATATAAGGGCCATGTGCGAAAACAACCACCGGGAGCAGTTCTGTTGCCCGCCTGGCCGGGTGCGGGGGCTCCGCCACCCCTGGCTTCTTCTCGCCCTCGCCCAGGGGCCTGCCCACGGCTACGAGCTCTTGGCCCGCCTTTCCGACCACGAACTTGATCCTGGCGGCCTGTACCGCGCCCTGCGGGCCATGGAGGAGGAGGGGCTGATTCGCTCCGTGTGGGACACCTCCGGAAGCGGTCCGGCCCGGCGGGTGTACTCCCTCACGGAACTCGGCTGGGAGGAACTCCGCGCCTGGACGGTCCACCTGCGCCGGCTGCGGGCCCAACTCGAACGCTTCCTTCAAACTTATGCCCGTCTGGAAGGAGGTGAGAACGATGTGCGCATGTGATTGCTGCAGCCCTATGAGGACAGGCCAGGCCCACGAGCATGGGTTCCCCGGTCACCAGAATCCCTGTTGCGCGCCTCAGGAGCACCACGGGAGCTGGGCGATGCCTGGAACCTGCCACCCCCATGTTCACCGCCGGTTTTGGACGAAAGAGGAAAAAATCGCTGCCCTAGAACGTTACCTTGAGGCCCTGCGCCACGAGGCTCAGGCCGTGGAAGAGAAACTCAAGAGGCTACGCGAAGACTAAAGGAAAGCGGGGCGGTCGAAGCCGCCCCGCCTTATTCTACCGCAGAATGCGCGGATTCTGGCGCCGATGGTTGCGGGCACACTTTGGGCAGTACACAGGGCGATCGGTTTTGGGCATGAACGGGAGCTCCTCAATGGGAGCCCCACAGTCCGCGCACGTCAAACCCAGATGCCGAACATCGAACATCTTGCGTGGACCTCGCTGCACTTTTGGCCTCCTTCCTCCCCCGGCAACCTTCCCTCCGGCGAGGAACCCCACTTTACCCGAAACCACCCCGCTCGTCTATTCCGGCCGGACGACCAGGCGCCCAAACCCAAGGAAGGCCATGAGCCCAAAAAGACCGAACCCAAGGGCCGCGAGGAGGGTCACGAGGTTACCTTCGATCACACCCAGGGCCGCCCGGAACCCTTGAGCCAGATAATAGGCGGGTAAGATTTGTCCCAGGAACCTCAGCCCTGCGGGGAGGAACTCAAACGGGATGTAAATCCCCGAGAGAAAAAGCATCATCTGGACAAGGATCATCCCCAGGATGTTCGCGCTTCCCGGGCGCTTGGCCAAGAGGCTGACAGCTGCGCCCAGCCCCATGGCTCCCACTCCCGCGGCCAGGGCGTAGAACAAAAGAAGTAGCCCATCCACGGAAAACGCGACGTTGAACACAAACCTAGCCAAAAAGAACGTAGCGACTGCGGAAAAGAAGCCCACCAGCATGCGCAAAAGTCCAACTCCGCTCAGGATGGCCCAGCCCGGGATGGGGGTGACGAGCATCCTCCGAAGGATTCCCCGCTCCCGCATCCCCGCGATTCTTCCCGCTACGGCGAAGACCCCGGCTTGAAGGATGCTCATGGCCATGAGCCCGGGCACGATGTAGTGGAACCAGTTGGACGCGGAAAGTTTTCCCACGTGGACTTTCGCCACCGCGAGCGGGGCGGCGAGCCCGGCCAACCGGAACTCCAAGGCCCGGGCCAGCGCGCGGGCTTTGCCCTCGAACGTGGAGTTGTCCTGAATGCGGCTGCGCTCCAGGAGAACAAGGAGCTCTGTCCCATTCCACACCAGGCCAAAATCCACCTCCCGTTTGGCCACCGCTTCTGCCAACGTCCTCTTATCCGGGTAAATTTTGGGAGCCATCTCAGGGAATTCGGAGAGTGCGAAAAGAAAAACTTCCCCCTCGCCCGCTAGGACCGCGCCCACCCGCAAGGGCCGCTCCGTTCCTCCCCAAATGAACCCGAAGAGGAGGACGAGGGCCAGGGGAAGGACCACGGTCACGAAAATGTCCAGGGGATTGCGCAAAAAGATGCGCCCCTGGGCTCGAAAGATGGCAAGGAAGGTGTTCACCGTTCCTCCCCAAGCTTTATGCGCTGGGCGGCCAAGGTGGCACTCCCCAAGACCCAAAGGCAGGGCACAAGGAGATTAGCCCAAAGGGGAAAAGAAGAAGAACTTAGGCCTAAGGCCGCCCGCCAGCCCTCAGCCAAATGGGTGAGGGGGTTCACCGCCATGAGGATCCGTAGTGCCTGAGGCAGGAAAGTCATGGGGAAGTACAGGCCGCCCAAGAATTGCAAGGGAAGGTTCAGAAGGTTCGCCAAAGCTATGGCGCCCTGATACGTGCGGGAAAGCGCAGAGATGAGGAAGCCCAGGGCCATGGACGTGGCGAAGGAAAGGAGGAGGAAAGCGAGGCTTTCGAACCGAAGAAGCGTAAGATGGGCACCGAAAACGAAACGGCCCAAGGTCCAAAGGCTCAGGACCTGGGCTGCGTTCATGAGAGCCATGCCCAAGGCCGCGCCCAGGAGGTACTGCCCTCCGGAGGCCGGCGTGGCCAAGTATCTGCGCAAAATTCCCACCTCTTTAGCGTAAACCACGGTGCTAGGGATACTGAAAATCCCGGTGACAAAAAAGGCCATGAGGATCACCCCGGGAAGGACGAATTCCGCGTATTCCACGGTCCGGGCCTCTCCCCCCACCATTTCCACGGTGGAGTCAACACTTTGCTTCACGAGGCCGGCTCGGGCCAGCGCGACGCGGCCGAACTCCGCTACGTACTCCGCAAGGACGGAGGCGGCGGCGCTGGATCCGGCCTCACCCCGCCGATAAAAAATCTCCACCCGGGCCGGCTTTCCTTCGACACCTTGGAAAAGCGAGGCGGAGAAATCAAAGGGGATCACAAGCACCGCGTGGACATGGCCTTCTGCGACGGCCTGCCGCGCCGCATTCAAAATCCCTTGAGGACTTTCTCCACCCGCAATGGGGACGAGACGCAGCGACAAAGAAGATTCGGCGAGTATCCGCTGAAGTTCCAGACCTAAAGGGCCTTGGTCCAGGTTGACCACGCTGACCTTGAGGTTGAGCTCCCCCCGTTCCACTCGGCCGAAAATGCTGGCCATGAGGGCCAAAAGGAGGAGGGGAAAGACCCAAAGCCAAAACAGGGAGTTCCCTTCGCGGAGGCTTGTGCGCAAAAAGGCCAAGGCGAAAGCGAAAACCGCCTTCAATCGCGAAGCCTCCTCCCCGTGAGGGCGAGGAACACGTCCTCGAGGTTGGGCTGGCGCACCATGAGGTTGCGCAGACTCAATCCCCGGGAAGAAGCCCAGGAAAGAAGGGCGGAAAGGTCCTGGGCCAGGTCCCCGACCTGGAGCGTGGCCCGTTCCCCATCCTGCCGAATCTTTTGAGGGAAGACGGCGGAAAGTTCGGGAAAGGCGGGAGCGGGGATTTCGAACTCCACGAACGTGGTCGGGCCAAAACGGCGGATGAGCTCCGCGGGCGTCTCCTCGGCAATGATTTTCCCGTGATCCATGATGCACACCCAATCCGCCAGGGCTTCGGCTTCCTCCATGTAGTGCGTGGTGAGAAATACCGTTTTTCTCCGGGCCCGGAGGTCCTGGAGGATGTCCCAGATGTGCCGGCGGGCCTGAGGATCGAGCCCGGCCGTGGGCTCGTCGAGAAAAAGAAGTTCCGGATCGTGGAGGAGGGCCACGGCTAAAGCCAGCCTCTGTTTCTGCCCGCCGGAGAGGGTCCGCACCTGGGCTTTCCCCTTCTCCGCCAGACCTACGAGGACCAGGAGTTCCCGCGGATCGTGGGATTTCGGGAAGAAGGCGCGGAAAAGTTCCAGGACCTCCCGCACCCGAAGATAGGGTTCGAATGCGCCTTCCTGGAGGAGCACGCCCAAGCGGGCCTTTTGGGCCGGGCCCACCCGATCCACTTTCTCTCCGAAAAGCTCGATCTCCCCGGAGTCCGGGATTCTTAGGCCCTCCAGGATCTCCACGGTTGTGGTTTTTCCCGCGCCGTTTGGGCCGAGGAGGGCGAAGATGGTCCCCGCTTCCACGGCGAAGGAGACCCCGTCCACGGCCCGCACCGGGCCGTAGGCCTTGCGCAAGTCCTTGACATACAGGATCGAATCCACACCGGAGTGTACTCAGCCTTCACCCTGACCGCGTACGAACACTTGTCCCCTTGACATAATGGAAAACACTTGTTAGTATGAACTTGTGATGGTAAAGGTGCGGTTCGCCCTGATTGGCCTCGCCCTCGGTCTCCTTCTCACCGCGACGCTGGAGCCCCTACCGGCTGGCGGAGCCGGCCAAACGGAAGTGCGCCTTTCCCCAGCCCTCCCCTGGAACATCGCCCGCATCCATGCCCCCCAAGCCTGGTCCATCACCCAGGGCTCTCCCGAAGTGGTGGTAGCCGTCATCGACTCCGGCGTGGATTTTTCCATACCGGAACTGGCGGAGGTCCGCTGGACCAACCCCAAGGAAGTTTTGAACGGCCGCGACGACGACGGAAACGGCTACGTGGACGACCTCTACGGCTGGGATTTCCGGGACAACGTTCCGGCACATCGCCGCCGTAATTCCCTCAACCACCACGGCACGGCCGTGGCCGCGGTGCTCGCCGCCCGGGCTAAGGAGCTGGTTGGGGTGGCCCCAAGGATCCGCATCATGGACGTGCGGTTTCTTGATTCCCGCGGGTTTTTCTACCAAAAGGACTGGAAGAACCTGGTTCGAGCCATTGATTACGCCGTACAAAACGGAGCGCGCGTCATCAACCTCAGCATTTATGCCAAGGTACTCCCTCCCCGGGAGGTGGAAGAGGCCTTGAGAAGGGCCTGGGAGAGGGGCGTGATCGTGGTGACCATCGCGGGAAACGAGGGGCGGGAGGGGGTGAACCTTCTTGGGCGCTATCCGTTTGTTCTCACCGTGGCGGCCACGGACAAGGCCGATCGGCCGGCACCTTTCTCGAGTTTTGGCCCCGAGGTGGATCTGAGCGCGCCTGGCGCGGAGATTCCCGCCCTTCTTCCCCAGGGCGCGGTGGGCACTTTTTCCGGCACGTCGTTTGCCGCGCCCCATGCCAGCGGCACCCTCGCCCTCATTCTCTCTGCCGATCCCACTCTTTCCGGCTCTGCTGCCGTCGCGCTCCTCCCCCGCACGAGCGAGTCCCTTCCCTTGGGAGATTCCCGGTTTGGCCAGGGCCTGGTGGACGCGGCTCAAGCGGTGGCGGCCGCGGCCCGCTAGCGCCTTAGAAAAGCGCGGTGCGCGGAAAGCGCCAGGGAATAGGAAATCTGGGAGTTTGCTCCCCTGGGCCTTCCCGGGTATAGTAGAAACACATAGGTGCGCCCCGAAAAGGGGATGATGTAACGCAGGGGGGATGCATGCAGGTTACGCTGTACTACAACGAGGAAGATAAGTATCTCCTGGACCTTGTGGACCGGGTGGCCCTCCAGCAGCGCAAGTCCCGCTCGGCGGTGATCATGTCCATCCTCGAGGAGCATTTCGAGCGGGACAAACGGCTGGGCGAGATCCTCGTGGACCTGGGCGCCCTGGACCCCAGCCGGGTGGACCAGGCCCTGGCCGAACAGGAGCGGGGAGGGCGACGGCGCCTCATCGGCGAGATCCTCGTGGAAAAGGGCTGGATTCGCCCGCAGGACGTGGAGCGGGCCCTCCTCATCCAGAGCCGGGTCCGGCGGAGCTAGCTCGGGCAAAAGCCCGCATGGCTGCGCGCGCCAACGCGTTGGCCCGTTCGTTTTCGGGATGCCCGGCGTGGCCCTCGATCCAGTGAAAATCCACGTGGTGCCGGGCTAAAAGCTGGGCTAGCTCCTGCCAAAGGTCTGCGTTGGCTAAAGGTTTCCAACTTTTCCCCTCCCTTCTTCGCCAGCCCTGCTCCTTCCAGCGGGGCAACCACTCGGTAACCCCCCGCTTGAGGTACGTCGAGTCGGTGTAAAGTTCCACTTCGGCCGGTTCTTTGAGGGCGCGGAGGGCCTCAATGGCCGCCCGCAGCTCCATGCGGTTGTTCGTGGTGTGGGCCTCCCCCCCGAAAATCTCTTTTCGGTGCGGCCCCCAGAGGAGAACCGCAGCCCATCCTCCCGGCCCGGGATTCCCTAAACACGCGCCGTCCGTGTATATCTGAACCTTTTTGCGCGCGCTTTCTTGAGGCATATCACCTCAAAAACTCGGGAAGGCGGCCCTGCCCAAGTTCCGCCCGCAGCCAAGCCATAAAGCGCACCATGAACCGCAGGTTGTGGAGCGTGGCCAACCGATAGTAGGAAAGCTCCCCGGCGCGCAAGAGATGGTGGAGAAAGGCGCGGGAGTAGCGGCGGCACGTGGGGCAATCACAAGTTTCCTCCGGCGGCCGCTCATCACCGCGGAAGCGGGCGTTGTCGATGTGCAGCTTGAACGCAGGCTCACCCAGGGCAAGGAGGGTCCCGTTACGGGCAAGCCGCGTGGGAGCAGCGCAATCGAACAGATCCACCCCGCGCCGCACGGCCTCCACGATGTCCTCCAATGTTCCAATCCCCAAAAGATGCCGGGGCTTTTCCTGGGGAAGCTCGGCCACCGTCCACTCCACCACCCGGTACATGTCCTCCTTCGATTTCCCCAGGGACCCGCCGATGGCGAACCCGGGGAAGTCGAGGCCACCGATGAACCGGGCCGAGGCCTGCCGCAACTCCTCATGGGCCCCGCCCTGCACGATCCCCCAAAGCTCCTGCTGGGGATTGGGGCCAAGGTCCCTGGTCTTTTCGAAGGCCCAAAGGGCCCGCTCGGCCCAACGGTGGGTGCGCTCCATGGCCGCCTTGGTGTAGGCCTCGTCGTGAAAGGGCGAGGTGCACTCGTCCAACGGGAGGATCACATCCGCGCCCAGAAGCCGCTCCACCCGAATCACCTCTTCTGGGGAAAAGAAAAGCTTGCGCCCGTCGAGAATGGAGCGGATCCAGGCCCCCTCCTCCCTGAGTTCCACGAGCGAAATTCCGCTGGGATTGGGCCTGATTTCCCCAGGGAAGATGGAGGCGATTTTCCCTACCCCATGGAGTTTTCCCGCGCCCAGGGAAAAAACCTGGAAGCCGCCGGAGTCCGTCATCCATGGGCCAGGCCAACCCGTGAACCCATGAAGCCCACCGAGCCCAGCCACCACCTCCGGCCCCGGCCGAAGGAACAGATGGTACGTATTGGCAATGAGCATTTGGACGCCGAGGTTCTCCAGATCCTCAGCGGACACGGCTTTCACCATGCCTCGAGTGGCCACGGCCACAAACGCCGGGGTTTCCACAACTCCGTGAGCCGTACGCAAAAGCCCCAACCGCGCCTCGCTCCCCGGGAGCTTAGTTAGTACCTCAAACGGCATGGCTCTTTGCCCCCTCACCCCAAGCCTCTCCCTGCTGGGGAGAGGGGAAGAGGCAAGGAATTCTCATTTTCCCAAGCCTACGAAGTCTGCCGCGTGCCATCTGCGCCTCAGTAGGCCCAGGTGAGCGTGCGATGATGGGGGACGGGCAAGGCCCTCTGGGCCAGGTTCCAAAGGAGCCAATCCACCTGGAAGGAAAAGACTTCCCTCCCCTTCTTGGCCAAAAGCTGCACCAAAACCTCCACGGCCGCTAGCGTGGCCGCCCGGAGCTCCACCTCCTCTGGACTTCCGTGGGGGAGCAGTACGCCCTGTCGAATCCGCTCCGCGAGCGCTGGATGCACCCAAAGTGCCCCTTCGGCCCAAAGGATCTGGGGAAGCTTGTAATCGGCAAAGGCCGTGAGCCAGTCCATATCCCGAAATTCGCCGGGTCCTTGGCCCCCCAACGTGCCCCAAAGATCTGCCACGAGGATCTGGGCCCGCTTGTGGAAAGGTACCCACCGCCCGGAGTAGACCGCAGCATCCCGAAACATGGGAAGGTACGCGGTAACAAGTTCCACGCATTTTTGCCCGGATCCTTGCGCGCCGGAAAAGAAGCGCTGGGCGGAGCTGAACCGGCGAAGCACAAGGCCTACCTCCCGCACCGCCGCCACCCGCCAGGAAAGGAGGGGAATGGGGCCCAGAACCTCCCGAAGCTCCTCAGCTCGCATTTGGGCCAAGCGCGCACCCTCGAAAAACGCAGGCTCTTCCTCGGCCACCCGGCGCAGGGCATAGCTCAGGGCGTAGTACCCGGTGAGCCTCTCCCCTGCGGGGCCGCTCACGTCCCATTTCGTCGGGAAAGCCTGATCCCAAGCCTCGGGGAACCCGCGGGGCGGCCAGAAACAGAAGTTCAGGGCATCCAGGACGAGAAGGTAGCGCAGGGTGAGCTCCTCCTCGCCGTAGAAATGGTAGCGTCCAACCCACTGAGGATCCGGTAAGGATGCGAGCTTCTCGGCCAGAGCGGCTAAGCCCTCGGGAACAATTTGCACAAGGCGGCTTCTGCGGCTCACCCAAGCCGCGGCCTCCCGCACGGGGTTCTCCCTCATGGGCCAAACAGCGGGGGCACGGAAAAGAACCCGTCCTCCTTTTCTGGGGCGTTGGCCAGGGCCTCCTCCGGCGGCAGGGAAGGTCCGGGCTCATCCGGACGAAAGGCGTTGGTCACCCCGGGGAGAGGCGAGAATGGCGGAACCCCCTCCGTGGGCACCTCCTGGAGCTTCCGGAAGTACGCCAGGATCTTTTCGAGATCCGCGCGTAGGTGCTCCCGCTCCTCGGATGTAAGCCGGAGCCCCGCCAACGCCTCCACCCGGGCCATCACCCGTTCGTCGATCATCTACACCCCCAAGAGTTCGAGATCCGCGCCGAACCGGCGCTCCACTTCCGCGGCCAATTCCGGGGGAATCCCCTCCGCCGCAAGCCTGCGGGCCTCCGCCCGGGCCCGCTCCAGAAGCGCTAGGTCCCGGACGAGATCCGCGGCCCGGAATTTGGAAATGAACCCGTGCTGGGCCGTGCCCAAAAGATCCCCGGGGCCACGGATGCGCAAGTCCGCCTCGGCGATCTTAAACCCATCGGTGAGGTCGCGAAAGGCGCGCAAGCGCTCCCGGGCTTCCTCGGTGCTGGGGTCGGCCAGGGCCCAGCACACCGCCTCCTGTCCCTGGCGGCCGATGCGCCCCCGCAATTGGTGCAGTTGCGCCAGGCCAAACCGATCGGCGTGCTCGATCACCAGGAACGTGGCCTCGGGCACGTCCAGCCCCAATTCCACCACCGTGGTGGCCACAAGGAGCTGGGTCCTCCCTGCCCGAAACGCGGCCATGGCCGCCCGTTTCTCCTCGGAGCTCATGCGTCCGTGCAGAAGCCCCACGCTCTCACCGAAACGGGCCCGCAGCTCCTCATAGGCCACGGTGGCCGCCCGCAGATCCAAGTCCTCCGACTCCTCCACCAGGGGGAACACCACGTAGCCCTTTTCCCCGTGCGCCAGGCGCCGCCCCACCTCCTCGTACACCTCTTCCCGGCGGCTCTCCGAAAGCCACAGGGTTTGCACGTTGCGGCGGGGCACCGGGAGCTCCTCCAACACGGAAAGCTCGAACTCACCGTAAAGCGTGAGGATCACAGTGCGAGGAATGGGGGTGGCCGACATCACGAGGACGTTGGTTCCCGCGCCTTTTTTCTCCAGGGCGGCCCGCTGGATCACCCCGAATCGGTGCTGTTCGTCAATCACGGCCAAGGCCAAATCCTTGAACTCCACGTCCTCCTCGAGGAGGGCGTGCGTTCCCACCACCACCTGAATCTCCCCCTGGGCTACGCGGGCGATCATTTCCTCCCGCTCCTTTTTGGGGAGGCCGCCGCTTAAGAGCCCGACCTCCACGGGCAAGGGCTGCAAAAGTTCCTGGAACACGAAGAAGTGCTGCTCGGCAAGGATTTCCGTGGGGGCCATCACCGTGGCCTGAGCACCAGCTGAAGCGACCAAGGCACAAGCCGCCGCCGCCACCACGGTCTTCCCCGAGCCCACGTCGCCCTGCAACAGCCGCAACATGGGATAAGGCGCCTGCAGGTCCGCCGAAATGTTCTCCAATGCCCGCTTCTGCGAGGGCGTGAGGGAAAACGGCAGGTTCCCCAGGAAGGCCTCGAGCCAGGCCGGGTTCGGCTCGACCGCCCGGCCCACCTCCTCCCGCCGCCGCCGCAACACCAAGCCCACTTGGAGAAGAAAAAGCTCCTCAAAAGCCAGGGTTTCCCGGGCTTTTTCAAATTCCGCAGGACTCTCGGGGAAATGGATCTTCCGCAGGGCTTCCCGCCGGGGCAGAAGCTTTTGCCGCTCCCGAATGGGCGAAGGCAACACTTCGGGGATGCGGGTACCCACCCGCCGGAGCGTGCGGCGAATCACACCCTGGAGCACATTTTGGGAGAGGCCCTCCGTGCTGGGATAGACGGGCACAAACCTCCCGGTCTGCTCCTTTTCCCCGGCCTTTTCCCATACGGGGTTTTCGATCTGCACTTCCCCAAACCGGATCTGCACCCGCCCGTACAAAGCATAACGCTCACCTTGTTTGAGCTGATCCCATATCCATGGCTGGTTAAACCAGACCCCAAAGAGGAGGCCGGTCCCGTCGTCGAGGGCGGCTTTCACCAGCTCCAAGTGGGGCCGGACCTTCACCTTGGACTTAGCCCGGAGCACCCCCTCCACGAGAGCATTTTCCCCATCCCGCAATTCCCCAATGGAGCGGAGCTGGGTGCGATCCTCCAGGCGGCGGGGAAAAAAGGTGAGAAGATCCTCCACCGTGTGGATCCCGAGCTTGTGGAAAAGGCCCTCCCGTTTTTCGCCCACGCCGGGGGCATAGCGAATGGGGCTATCCAGGCGGAGCAGGGCCTCTCCGCGGAGAAGGCGTTCTAGACGGTTCTCCAGGCGGCGGAGGGCTTCGGCACGCTCGGCCGCGCTCATCCCCTGGTAGCCGGCCACCGTGGCCGCGACTTCCGGGAAATGGTGGCGCACCAGGGCTTCGAGCCCGCCCACCGCGGCCTGGTCCGTCAGGCCCTTTTGGCGTTCCAACTCGATCACTTTGCGCACCAGGGCCACCCGCTCAGCCAGTTCCGAGGAACTTGTCTTGCCCACGGCTCGCTTATAATAAGCCCCACGAGGAGGAGGCCAAGTTGGTTCGTATTTACCCTGATCCCATCCTGCGTAAGCCCACCCATCCCGTGCGTCCGGGAAGCCCGGAGGCGCGGGCCGTGGCCGAGGCCCTGCGCGGAGCGTTTGCCCGCATCGAAGGTCTGGGCCTGGCTGCCAATCAAATCGGATTCCTTTCCCGCGTGGCCATCGTGCAGCTGGCCCCTCAAGGGGAGGATCACCAAAACGGTCCCGAGCCCATCGTTCTCTTGAACCCTCGCATCCTTTGGCGCTCCGAAAACATCCTGGTGGAGGAGGAAGGGTGCCTCTCCCTCCCCGGGGTTTGGGCCGATGTCCCTCGGGCGAAAGCCGTGCGCGTGGAATACCAGGACGAAGAGGGGAAAAAGCACATTCTGGAGGCCGAGGACCTCCAGGCCCGTCTTCTTCAGCACGAGCTCGATCACCTCGACGGGGTCCTGTTCATCGACCATCTTCCCGTGCAGGAACGGCAGCGGGTGCTTCGGGTGTTTCGGGAGCTTCAGATCCGCAAGAAGGAGGGCGTGCCTTCGGCGGCACAGGTCCGCGCCTAGCCTTCGCCGGAACAAGCGCTTTTGCCGTGCCCACCCTGCGGGCGCTGGCGGAGCGGTTTGGGTTGCTTTTGGTTATCACCCAGCCGGATAAACCCGCGGGGCGCGGGCTGCGCCTCACCCCGCCTCCGGTGAAGCTCGCAGCCCAGGAGCTCGGACTTCCCGTCCTACAACCGAAATCCATCAATAACCCCGAGTGTGTGGAACGCCTGCGCTCCCTAGAGCTCGATCTCCTGGTGACCGCAGCATTTGGGCAGCTCTTGCGCCCGGTGGTGTTAAATCTTCCTCGCTTGGGCTGCGTGAATGTCCATGCTTCCCTGCTTCCCAAGTACCGGGGCGCGGCCCCCATCCCCTGGGCCCTCATCCACGGCGAGGAGGAAACCGGGATCACTACGTTCGTCATGGATGCGGGGATGGACACGGGTCCCATTCTCCTCCAGCGGCGCGTGGCCATCGGTCCGGAGGAGACCGCGGGCGAACTGGAAGAAAAACTTGCGCGTTTGGGGGCGGAGGTAGCCGTAGAGACGGTGGAGAAATACTTGCATGGGGAGATCCAGCCCCAACCTCAACCGCTTGGAGGCACCCTGGCCCCCAAAATTCACCGTGAGGATGGCCGTATCCGTTGGGAATGGGAGGCCCAAAGGATTCACAACCTTGTGCGGGGGCTTTCCCCCAAGCCCGGGGCGTACACAACCTGGCAAGGCGAGCCCGTGAAAATTCTGCGCACCCGGGTGGCGGAGGAGGGAGCTACGGCGGGTCCTGCAGGGGGTGTGCTTCCCCGGCGTGATCGGCTCCTTGTGGCCACGGGAAGCGGGGTCCTCGAAGTGTTGGAACTTCAACCCGCGGGCTGCCGGGTCGTCACGGGAAGGGATTTCCTCAACGGCTATTGCCGCCAGGGGTTTGGTTTGTTTGGCGAGTGATTCCCTGCGGATGTGATCTCGATTAAGGACAAAGTTCCCTTGAGGGAGGTGTTGACTTTCGGGGGAATCGGGATATAAGTGGAAAACCCTGAAAAAGGGCAAACCCGTCGGGAGGCGGGGGCGCAAAG
>JBBIVL010000017.1:0-19444 GCA_037439765.1 Candidatus Bipolaricaulota bacterium | reverse complement strand
CTTTGAATTCCTCGGCAAATTCCTTGAAGGTATTATTTTGGGTGCCATTCCGCATGGCAGGTTTCCCTCCCTTCGGAAGTCCTTCCCAGTGGGAAGGCTGCCATGCTGAGCTGCGGATACATTTCGTGGTATACCACCGTCAAGGTCAACCAGGGGGCGCTGGCTAAAAGGAAACCTAGACACGGGCCAGAAAATCCCGGGAAAGCCGGGATCCTTCCTGGAACAGGCGTTCAAGCTCACCCATGAGTTCCGGAAAGCCGAGGGCAATGGCCCCGCGCAGCCGACGCTCCCCGTCCAAAACTAATTTCAGGTACCGGCCCGCGTCCCGGATCTTTTCTTCCAAAAGGGGCCCGCCTCCAGGTTGGGTCTCCCCCAGACACAGAAGTTCCACACCGGCCACCTTGAGGCGTTGAGCTGGGCCCGTGCCTGCGTATCGTACGCTCCCCAGCGCCACCATGTTTTGGGCCGCGACCAAAGCCTGCTCCCGCGCCGCCGGAATGATGCCATAGACCCGGCTGCGCCACTCCGCCACGTCCCCGGCGGCATAAACGCCAGGAACGGTGGTTTCCAAAAAGTCATCCACTACGATGCCCTGATTCACGGCGATTCCCGCATCCTGGGCAAGCCCAACGCGCGGCCGCACGCCAATGGCGATCAGAACAAGATCCGCTGGCAAGACCTCCCCCGAGGAAAGAAGGACTTCCTGCACTTCCCCTGGGCCCTGGATTTCCGCAATCTCCGTCTCTCCCCGAATTTCCAGGCCTTTTTCGTGAAGGAGGGCGGCCAAAACCTCGCCGGCATCGCGGTCGAGTTGCCTGGGAAGGGGCCAAGCCCCGCGGTCTAAAACCACCACCCGCTCCAGTCGGCTTCGCAGAGCGTAAGCGGCTTCAAGGCCCAGCCAACCCCCGCCCAGGACCACCGCGTGCTTCCGGCCCTCGGCCCAAGTGCGGATCCTCTCTACGTCCGCGGCCGTGCGCAGGGTGAAGACGCCGGGAAGATCCGCGCCTGGGATTTTCGGACGAATGGGCTCCGCGCCCAGGGCTAGCAGCAGTCGGTCATAGAGCAGAGTTTTTCCCGAGGAGAGGAAAACCTCTTGTCGTGCAGGATCTACGGCTACCGCGGCCTCGCCCAGCCGGTACTCGATCCCGCGCTTTTTAAACCATTCCCTGGGGTAAGGCGTGATCTCCGAGAGCTCCTTTTTCCGGGCGAGGACGTCGATGAGGCCGGGCCGAAGATAGTGGGGGACGGCCTCAGCCTCGACAAGAACAATGGATGCGGCGGGATCCAGGGTTCGCAGCCTCTGGGCCGCGGTCACCCCGGCCGTCCCGCCGCCCACAATCACGTGCCTCACAGGGGCTGGAACATGTCCTTCGGTGCCCCGCATTCCGGGCAGACCCAATCGTCGGGAAGGTCTTCAAACGGCGTCCCAGGCTTGATTCCCTGCGATGGGTCGCCCTTGGCCGGATCATAGATCCACCCACATACGGTGCATTCCCATTTTTGCACGTTTCCCCCTTTCTTTAGGTGGCCCATTATAGCCCGGCCGTTTTGCCCGGGAGCTGAGCATCCCCATAAAATTCGGTGATGGCCGAGAAATTCCTGGCCCTCGAGGAGCTTTCGCGCGAGTATCCCCGGCGATTTCTTCCCGAGGACTTGCCTGCCGGGGAGTGGGAGGCTCTCGCTCCTCTCTTTGAGGATCTGGAGAAGCGGCCGTTGACCACTCGGGCAGAGATGGAGAAAGCCCTTTTGGACCTTTCCGAACTCCTTTCCGCCAGTGAGGAGGAAGGCGCCATCCGCCACATCCGCATGACCTGCGACACCACCAATCCTGAGTACGAGAGAGCCTATCTTGCGTTTCTGGAGGACGTGGTTCCCAAGGTGGAGGAGGCGTTGCATCGTCTGCGGGTGCGCTTCACCCAAAGTCCAGCTTGGAAGGATTTGCCCTCCGAGCGCTACGAGGTCCTGCGCCGCAAGTGGGAAAACGCTTTGGCCATCTTCCGCGCGGAGAACATCCTCCTAAAGGTGGAAGAGGAAAAACTTGGCCAGCGTTACCAAAAGATCTTCGGGGCCATGACCGTGGATTTTGAAGGCCGCACTCACACCTTGCAGCAGATGGCGAAATATCTGGAGGAGCCGGACCGGGGGGTGCGGGAGCGGGCCTGGGAGCTCATCGCCGAGCGTCGGCTAAAAGACAAGGATGAGCTTGAGGATATTTTCGAGGAGCTTCTTTCCCTGCGGAACAAGCGCGCGAAAAACGCGGGCTTTGAAAATTTTCGAGATTACGCATTTCGCGAGCGGGAAAGGTTCGATTACGGCCCCACGGAGTGTGAGGCATTTCACAAGGGCGTGGAGGAGGCGGTTGTTCCACTCCTTCGGCTCCTTCACCGGCAGCGGGCCAAGCGCCTGGGCCTGAGGAAGCTCCGGCCGTGGGATCTTCTTGTGGATCCGGAGGGGAGGCCGCCTCTGCGGCCATTTAAGGAGCCGGAGGAATTGGTCCACGGTGTGGCCGAAATTTTCCGGCACCTCGATTCTCGGCTGGGAGCGCTGTTCCAAAGGATGGCGGAATTGAAGCTTCTGGACGTGGGAACCCGGCCGGGGAAAGCGCCCGGAGGCTACCAATCCACCCTGACTGAGCGCCGGCTGCCCTTCATCTTCATGAACGCCGTGGGCCGGGACCAGGACCTTTGGACCCTCCTCCATGAGGCGGGTCACGCCTTCCACACCCTCCTTTGTCGTGACGAGCCCCTCCACATGTATCGTGATCCGCCCGCAGAGTTCGCGGAGGTGGCCTCCATGGGCATGGAACTCCTTGCCGCGCCGTTCCTCGACGTCTTTTATCCCGATGAGGAAGAACGCCGCCGCTCCTTGGAAGAGCACCTTTACGGGATCGTCCGGCTTCTGTGTTGGGTGGCCACGATCGATGCTTTCCAGCATTGGCTTTATACTCATCCTGGCCACAGCCGCACCGAACGTCACAAGGCCTGGGTGCAGATCTTTCAGCGTTTTTCCGGCCTGGAGGATTGGTCCGGCTACGAGGAGGTTTTGGAGCACGAGTGGCAGAGGCAACTGCATCTCTTTTTGGCCCCGTTTTACTACATCGAGTACGGGATCGCTCAGCTTGGTGCCCTCGGGCTTTGGCAAAAAGCGCAAGAAGATCAGAAGGACGCGTTGGAACAGTACATTCAGGCCCTGAGGCTTGGCGGAGCCCGGCCGCTTCGGGAGCTTTTTGCCGCGGCCGGTCTCTCCTTCGATTTTGGGCCCGCGGCCTTAAGCCGGACCGCCAAAACCATTCACCGCGCCCTAAGTTTTCCTTAGGTTATTGCCCCAAAATTGCCTTTAGTTGCCTCAGAAACGTGGTGGGGGAATATCCGCGAATCCTTCCGATCTCTTTTCCGGTAGGATCGAGGAAGAGAAGGGTTGGGAACTCCCTGACTCGGTACCGGTCCGCTACCTCTTTTGCTTCGCCAACAAAATGGGTGAGATCCACCTTAAACCGGGCGAAGGGAGCGAGGAGCTCCTGGACTTCGGGATCGCGGAGAGGTCCGGCCTCCAGGGCCCAGCACGGGGTGCACCACTCCGCGGAGAAATAAAGCACAATGGGCTTTCCTTCTGCTTTGGCCCTCTCCAGTGCCTCCCCGCTGAACTGTTCCCAGCCTTCAAGCGGGGCCGTCGACTTTCCAATCCTGATTTGGCGCTCTGGAACATCCCCTGGGACAAAGAAAAGTTCCTCGGAAATCTGCACATCCACTTCCACGCTTTCGATCTCCACATATTTTGCGGTCCAAACTTCGTCCATCAGCATGGGCTCGGCGTAGCGCAGGATCTGCAGGGTCTCCTGGTCGATCCACCACTCCGGTCCGGGCGCATCGATGCCGGGAAAGCCTCGGGACACAATGTGCCAAGCCTTTCTTCCGCGGATCATTGTCTCTGAAAGGCTCACCAGTTGCACGATCTCATGAAGAACTAACCCAAAGGCTTCGGCTAAGATAGCGTAGCGGCTTTCCTCTAAGGTAGGTAGTTTCCGACCACGCCACTTTTCCCACGCATCCTGGCGCGGGTCGTAGCTGTACACGAAGCCTTGGGAAAAATCGTAAATGGTGAGGCGCAGAAGGTCGCCTGCGAATTGCCCGATTTGGATCTCTTTTTCTTCGATACGAAGGTACGGGTGACGGTAAGTCAGGATTTCTTCGGAGAATGAGGTGGGCTCCCTTCGTCGCACAACGAATGTTTCATGAGCCGAAAGCTTACCCCACACCTTACGCAGGATTCCCTTGGCCTCGGGAACGATGGTGAACTTCCGGGCGATAAGCTCAGGAGGAGGCGGTTGGAAAAGCTCCGGCGAAAGCTCGGGGTTCGGGACGAACTCCTCGACGGTCAAATAAAACGTGGACTCAAAGATTTTCCACTCCACGCGCCAAACGGCACCGGTTTCTTTTTCGATCCAGACCTCTGCGTCGGCTGAGAGTGGGCCAGGGGGTGTTTTGCCGGTGAGCACCCAGAAGTCCCTGCCTTCCCGGCTTTCCTCGCAGGCCGCTTCGGGCTGGAACACTCTGAAAATCCCGAAAACGAAGAAGTCCATAGTGTCAAAGGGAAATTCCAGTTTCTTTGCGAGCGAGGGATCGAGAACTTCTTCCCATTGGTCATTGGAAAAAATAGTCCAAGCGCGTCCCGTACTGTAATCTTTGATCTCCACCACCGGAAGCGGAAAGAACTCCTCAGGTGGCCTGTCCTCTGGCCAAGAAAATTCGCTGCGGAGCAGCGGAAAAGCGCAGAAGACTTTCATCCTGACCTCTATGCGTTCGAGATCCTCTTCTGTGGGCATGGAAAAGGTGAGGGTGGCGGTAAAGGTGGCAAGTTCCCGATAAATCGCCTGACTTGCCGTCAAAATGGCTTGCGGATCAGGAGGTTCCGCGGAAAGGCCCGCAACCCCTAGAACTAGATCGACAAGCGCAAGGAGAACGTAGCGCATCGCCCCTCTCTTGGCTGATTGTACGTCGAGACGGGAGGCTTTCGGCAGACGGGTCAAGGGTGCGGGGGCATAATTTCCCGTGGCCTTGCGATTTCACCGGGAAAGTTTGTTGGGACGACTCCTCCGGCCCCAGGTGGAGCGGGTTCTTCTCCGCAGCCTCACCCGGAGCCTGCGCGGCGTGTACATGAGGGGAACGTTCATCCGACCGCCCTTTGTATTGGCCATGAATCACCACAGCTTCTTCGACGGACACCTGGTTTGGCTTCTTTTTCGCCATTTTGATGTGGCAGGGAGCCTGTTGATATCGGACGAGAATCTGCGAGCGTTTCCGGTGTTGGAGGCTGCGGGTGCGTTGCCCACGAGCCGGCTGCGGGAGGCCTTACGTCGGTTGCAAGGGGGCGAGGTAGTGGCCCTGTTTCCGGAAGGGGAGCTTCGCCCGGCCGGCCCCCTGGGGGAGTTGGCCCGGGGGGCGGTTTGGCTCGCGGAGAAGGCCCGAGTGCCCATTCTTCCTGTGGCCAGCCGGGTTTGGCTGCGCGGCTACGAGCACCCCGAGGCTTTTCTGCTTGTGGGCCCCGCCCTTCCCCCCGACCTCCAGGAACTGAAGAAGGTGCTTCAAGGTTTGCTCTGGGAACTCGACGAGTTGTATGCAAAAACGCACCCCCGCCAAATCCTGCCAGGGTTTTCGCCACTTCTTCTTGGGCGCCGAAGTTTGGATGAACGCCGGAGCCGTCTCCCTTTCCGGGGACGTTAGGAGGCGAACGCTTGCAGGCTTTCCCGGCTTTCGGGTTGAAGGTCCTGCCCCGTGGAAAAAGGAGGGGGTGGGAGAGGCAAGGTGCAAAGTCCATCTTGCGTGGTTATTTTTCGCACCCTGGACCGGGAGGCCATCTAGAGGGCGGAAGCGACGTGGTCAGTTGGGAGGGTAGACGATGCGAACTTATCCCGAGTGCATTCCCTGTATTCTCCAGGCCTCGCTGCGGGCAGGAAGGCTGGCCCAGGCCGAGGAGCACAGACTCGGACAGGCCCTGCAGGAGGCCGCGGCTGTGTGTGCGCGCTGGGAGCTCCAGGAGCCGCCGTTGGCTTTGGGCGCCGCGGTGGCCGCGGTCCTCCGGCAGGTCCTGGGGGAAGGCGACCCATTTGGGCCGGCCAAGCGGGAGGGCAACGCCCGGCTTTTGGCGCTTTACCCGGCCCTCAAAAACCGTGTCCGCGAGGCTCCCGATCCACTCCAGGAAGCACTGCGGTTGGCGGCTGCCGCAAACGCCCTGGACCTTGGGGTCCACGGAGAAACGGACTTCGTGGCCATGCTGGAGCGGGCCTTGACCGCGCCTCTGGGCCGCTGGGATTTTCAGGAGTTCGCCGCCCATGTTGCCCCAACCCGCACCGTCCTATACCTTGCGGACAACGCGGGGGAGATCGTGGCGGATCGCATTCTTATGGAGGAACTTCTGGCACGGGGAAAACAAGTCACCTTGGCCGTGCGGGGCGGCCCCATCCTCAACGATGTGACCCTTCCCGACTTGGTCGACGTGGGGCTTCCTCCGGAGGTAGAGGTCATCACCACCGGCGCTGACGTTCCCGGGGTGTTCCTCCCCCTCTGTTCCCCGGAGTTTCGCGCTCGGCTGGCGCAAGTGGAGCTGGTCCTGAGCAAAGGCATGGGAAATTTTGAGGGGCTTTCCCAAGAACAAGGTCCCATTTTCTTCCTGTTCCAGGCCAAGTGTTTCCCCGTGGCCCGGGAAGCCGGAGTGAACGTGGGGGATTTGGTGCTGATGGGGCCGGGCGCTGCGGCCAAGTCAAACTGCGATGGAACCAAGCCTTGATCCGCGCGAAATTTTCGTGAGCTTCCTGCGGGAGGCGGGGTTGAATGTGACCCGCAACCGCTTGGCGGTGCTACAGACGTTGGCCGAACTCCCCCGTCACTTTGAGGCTGCGCAGGTATGGGCGGTTCTGCGGTCCCAGGTTTCCCCGGCCACGGTCTACCGCACGCTGGGCCTGTTGGAGCGGGCAGGGCTGGTGCGGAAGGTGGAGCTGGGCGAGGCGCACGCGCATTACGAGCGAGCCTTCGGCCGGGAGGACCACGGGCACCTGGTGTGTCGGGTGTGCGGCCGGGTTTGGGAATTTCCCGCGTCCTCCGCCCGCCGTGCTGTGGAAAAAGCCGCAGCCCGAAACAATTTTGATCTCGCGGAGGTCGTGGTCCAAGGTTACGGGGTGTGTCCGGACTGCCAGGCGGCCCAGGGGCCGCGGGTATAATCGCAAGGCGCCGAGGTGGCGGAATCGGCAGACGCGCGGGACTCAAAATCCCGTGCCCCGGAAGGGGCGTGTGGGTTCGACTCCCACCCTCGGCATAAATGTCCCTTTCCAATTGGTTCAAAATTCTTTCCCACATTCTGCGCGGCCATCTTCGGCTATATCAGTGCTACACCAACGTGAACTGGCGCACCTGCGAGGTCTGCCTATCCTGGCACGGACGCATTGTGGCCCACCCCAAACATTTTCCAGCTCACAATTCCTGTCCCCACGAGGTGTTGGCGTTCTCCGTGTGGCGGCTGGGGGAATACCGGGCCAAGGGGGAGCGCATGCGGGCCAAGGCCCAGTCGGAACTCGATCGTCGGGAGAAATGGCGGAGGGCCCGAGAACTTCTGCCTCACGATGCCTCCGCCGCCCTGGCCCTGTTCCAAGAGGCAGCCCAAGTGGACGTGTATCTTGCGGAAGTCGAGGAGCTTCTGCGGGAAACCGCGGCGTGGCTTCGGGAAAATCCTGCGGTGCAGGCGAGACTTCGCCAGGTACTGGTGGCGGGCTGGAAGGCAAAATTCGCGAAAGAACGGTATGAGCGGCAGCCGGAGCTGGCACGGACGGCTCAGGAAAAATTCGGCTTGGAACGCCTCCAGGAGCTTTTGTCCTAAAGCTCCTCCGCGGTTTTGGGCAGCCTTCCTCCTCCTTAGTGCCTTGCTCCTGTACTTTGGGATTCGCTGGATACCCCCGTCCCGACCCGCGCTCCCCAAAGTGGAGCTTATCGAAGTGGAGGCCCCCGTGCTGGCGGTGACCTTTGTGGAAGCCGGGCCGCTGGATCTCAACCGGGCCACCGCCGTGGAGCTGGAAAAACTCCCGGGGATCGGGCCGACCCTGGCCGCCCGCATCGTAGCCTGGCGCGAGGCCCACGGCCCTTTTCAAAGCGTGGAAGATCTCCTTCTCGTTCCGGGGATCGGTCCAAAAACCCTCGAAGGTCTGCGGGACAAGGTCACCGTGACGCCGCCATGAGGAAGGAAAGGTCACCTGCGGCGTTTTCCACCTGATCCACCAGGTTGCCCAAAACCACCACCACCTGGACCAAATGGTACCGGTCGAAGGCGGGCATATCCTCGCACCGGTAAATGGTGGCCACGATTTCCCTTTCCAGAAGGTCGGATTCGTGCTCGAGACGGTGCACCAGGTCCATTTGGGAGGCCAGATCCTGTGCCTTCTCCCCCCGGGTCCCGGCGGCGTAGGCATCCTCGAAGGTGGCGATGGCCTGGACATAGCTGTGGACCACTTTGTCCAGAAGCTCCCCGAGGGCGTGGAAGGCTTCCGCAAGTTCCAGGCCAAGCTCGGGCCGGCGCAGGGCCAAGAGCAAGGCCGCATCTTGCGCAAGATCGGCGATTTCGTCCTGATGCCAAAGGAGCTCCAGGAGCCGGTCTTGGGGAAGGGGGCTGGGCGGACGTTTAGCCCAGGCCAGACGCGCCTCCTTTTTGAGTTCGTCTGCGGCATGCTCGCGCTCACTTACCCGCTCCGCTTGCACGGGCTCCCCGCGCACCCAGGAGCGCAATTCTTTTCCCAGTTCCTCCACGGTTTCTTCCACCTTCGCCACGTGGGCCTTGAGGCGTAGAGGTTTTCCCTCCTTCCACCCTTTCCTCCAGAACAACAGGCTCACCCCCTAAAAGGACAGGCTGGCCGCCACCGCGACCGTGAGAAGATCGGCCACATCTTCCATGGCGTTGGCGCAGCCCTCAAGGTGGCCGAGAAAATCCCGAGCTTGGATTTTTTCAGCGAGGGAGAGATCGGTGGAAAACAGGCGGAGAATGAGGCGACGGTGGATCTCGTCCAGATGGCTTTCCCGCTGATCCACCTCGTCGCTTTGGCGCACGGTTTCCGCGGCATCCGCGCCAAGGAACGCAGCCACCGCGGCCCGCAGGCTCTCCCATTCCTCCCGCAATCCACTTAGGAAATCCCGAATGAGGGGATGAAGGATCTCGGGAATGGCCACGCGTTGATAGACGAGGAAGTCCACAGCAGCCTCTGCGCTGTTGGCCACACGATCCAGATTATCCAAGATATTGAGGAGGTTCCGGCGGGTGCCCACCAGGAGGGCCCCGCGCACAAGGGCTGTCTCCGCGGCCCGCCGGGCGTCGTCGGCCCGACTCTCCCGCCGATGCACCTCCACCGCTCGTTCCTCCAGGGCTTCCCAGCGGTCGCCGGCCAGGAAGGCTTCCACCGTCTGGCGCATGGCCCCAAGCGTCTCCTCTACCCAATGGAGGTGCTCTTGGACGAGGTCCCGCACCTTGTGCACGGCGCGCCCCCGCATTCCGAAGATGCTCACTTTGTCCCTCCTTTCGCTTGAGGATATACTGGCCCAAACCTCTACGGCAACTTTTGAGGTGATGGGAATGGGAAAACCTTACAGCGTCTGTCTTGTTGGCCACTCCGGCTCGGGAAAAACCGCTCTGGCCGAGGCCATGCTCAAGGTAGCCAAAGCGCCGGAGGCTGCGTTTGACCGCAGCCCCGAGGAAAAGAACCGCGGGATGACCATCGATCTGGCCCTGGCCGTGGGCACCTGGGAAGGGCGGAAAGCCACCCTCCTGGTGACCCCGGGCCTGGCGGAATTCGTGGAGGAAATCCACAAGGGCTTGGATGTGGCCGATCTGGCCGTGCTCGTGGTCAACGCCGAAAAGCCCGTGGAAGTCGTCACCGAACAGGCCTGGGAGATCGTGCGCAGCGTCTACCACAGACCAGCCCTGGTGTTCGTGAACATGATGGACAAGCCGTTGGCCGATCCGGAAAAAGCGGTAAGCGAGATCAAAAATGCCCTGCCCGGCAAATTTGTGCCCCTGTACTTCCCGGTGCGCGAGGGCGGGACGTTCCGGGAGCTTGTGGATCTCCTCGGGGGAAAGGAGCTACCCCCGGCTGCTGCGGAGCTCCGCGCCCACCTCTTGGAGGAGGTGGCTGCCTACGACGATGCCCTGCTCGAGAAATTCCTGGCGGAGGAGGAAGTAGGAGCGGAGGAAGTGGGGAGTGCTTTGCGGGCCGGGGTGGTCGCGGGCGAGTTAGTCCCCATGCTGTTTGGGTCCGCCACCGCGGGCATCGGAGTGGCCGAGCTCCTCCAGTGGACGAGCCGCTTGGCCCCCGAGCTTCCAGAAAACGCCGGGACCACCCTCCGCGCCTTCAATCTTGCCCTCGATCCCTATTTGGGACGCCTCACCTACGTGCGGCTGCTCTCGGGAGAGATCAAGGAGGGCGATACCCTGTACGAGCTTGCCACGAAGAACAGGGTGCAGCTCCGCGATATTTACGGCTTTTTCGGGACGAAGATGGAGAAAACGGGGAAAGCGGAGGCCGGGGAAATTGTGGCGCTGGGAAAGATCGAGGGGGTGCCCTTGGGCGCGACCCTTTCCGCGGAGCCGGAGGCCACCGCCCTCCCACCCATCCCCTTCCCCAAACCGGTGTTCATTCGGGCGGTAACCCCAAAATCTCAAGCCGACGAGGAGAAGATGAGCACGGTGCTTAGGGATTTGGTGGGCACCAAGGCCACCTTCAGCTATAGCCGGGACCCTGTGACCAAAGAGGGCTTGGTGTCCGGAATGGGGGATATTCATCTGGACGTGCTGGCTGAGCGTTTGCGGCAGCGCTACGGGGTGGAGGTTACCTACCGCTTGCCCAAGGTGCCGTATCGGGAGACGATCCGCAAGACGTCCACGGCGAGTTACCGCCACAAGAAGCAAACGGGCGGCCGGGGTCAATTCGGCGAGGTGCATCTGCGCATTGAACCCCTGCCGCGAGGAGCAGGGTTCGAGTTCGCTGACGAGACCAAGGGCGGGGTCATTCCCCAGGAGTTCATCCCCGGGGTGGAAAAGGGCGTGCGGGATGCCCTGGAGGAGGGTTTCCTGGCGGGCTTTCCCATGGTGGACATCAAGGCTGCCGTGTTCTACGGAATGTACCACGAGGTGGACTCCTCCGAGCTTTCCTTCCGTATCGCCGCGCGGCAGGCCTTCAAGCTGGCTGCGGAGAAAGCCGATCCGGTCCTTTTGGAGCCCGTTATGCTTCTCACGGTGGCCACCCCGGAGGCCTTCACCGGCGACATCATTTCCGACTTGAACGGGCGGCGCGGGCGGATCCTCGGCATGGAATCCGAGGGAGGCCGCACCAAAATCCGGGCGGAAGTGCCCCTCGCGGAGATTCTCTCCTACGCGCTGGACCTAAAATCCATGACCCAGGGCAGGGCTACGTTTCAGATGGAGTTCCTTCGCTACGATTACGTGCCTGGCCAGCTCCAGGAGCGGGTATTGGCCCAGCTTCGGACCGCAGCCCATGGTGGTTAAGGAGTGGATGAACCCCGAGGCGCCTGCGGTGGCGGAGTCCACCCCCGTGGGGGAAGCCTTGCATCAGGCGGAGGAAAAAGGCCTGGCCGTGGTGTTTGTGGTGGATGAGGCCCGTAGGTTACGGGGGTTCCTCACCAAGAAAGCCCTGATCTCCGCGCCCGCCCCGGATCTTCCGGTGGAGAAACTCCTCACCCCGCCGCAGGACGTGCTGACGCCCGAGGACCCGTTGGAGCGCGCCGCAGCCCTGCTTTCGCATTACCTTGTGCTTCCCGTGGTGGACGGGGAGCGGCGATTGGTGGGAACCCTCTCGAAAGATGGGCTTTTGCGGGCCCTGGCGCATTTGGCCGCGCTGGGCGAAGGGGGTTTGCGCATTCGCCTCCGCCCCAACCATCCCGCCGAGATCTACCGCGCCCTGGCCCTGCTGGCCGAGGAAAACGTGACCCTGGTGGCGGTGCTGCGGGGCCAGGCCGGCGAGGTGATCTTCCACATCCAGGGGGTGGAGGATCCCGCGCGGCTGGGGGAAAAGCTCAAAGCCGGCTTGGGATGAACCTCCGCAAGAAAGAGATTCCCGTGCAAACGCGGGCCAGGGAGGAAGTACAAGACATCACGGCGGAGGTGAATGCCGCGGTGCACGCCCTGGGGATGAGCGCGGGCCTGGTGCTCCTCTTCTGTCCTCACACCACCGCCGCCCTCACCGTGAACGAGGCCGCGGACCCTGACGTGCGTGGGGATTTTGCGCGAGCCTTTGCCCGCATGGTCCCCCAAATGACTTTCGCCCACGGGGAGGGGAATTCCCCGGCCCACGTGCGGGCTGCCCTTCTTGGGCCCTCCCTTCTTCTGCCCGTGGAGGAGGGAAAGCTGGCGTTGGGCACGTGGCAGGGCGTGTACTTTTGTGAGTTCGATGGGCCGAGGCGGCGGCGGGTTTGGGTGTATGCCATGGTTGAGGAGGAGAGGGGGCAAAGCTAGAATGGCCGCGGCCAGGCCAGTGTAGCTCAAGGGGTAGAGCATCCGCCTTGTAAGCGGAGGGTTGCCCGTTCGAGTCGGGCCACTGGCTCAAGTTCCCCGATAGGGGAAAGGAGGGGTAGCGAAGCGGCCAAACGCACCAGGCTGTAAACCTGGCGGCCTTCGGCCTTCGGGGGTTCGAATCCCTCCCTCTCCACTAACTTGCATGAGGCCGAACGCATCGGGTAAGCTTGAGAGTTGAGCCCGTGTAGCTCAGTCGGCAGAGCATCCCGCTGGTAATGGGAAGGTCGCCGGTTCGATTCCGGCCGCGGGCTCCCGAAGGCCCACAATTTAAGGAGGTTGGGAATGGCCACGAAGGAGCAGTTTGTACGAACAAAACCGCATATCAATGTGGGGACGATCGGGCACATTGACCACGGCAAGACCACGTTGACCGCGGCCATCACCAAAGTGTTGGCCTGGAAGGGCTGGGCGAAGTTCCGCAGCTACGACGAGGTGGCCAAGGCCGACGCCAAACTCTTCCGCCGCGACGAGACCAAGATCTTGACCGTGAACGTGGCCCACGTGGAGTATGAGACGGACAAGCGCCACTACGCTCACATCGACTGCCCCGGCCACCACGACTACATCAAGAACATGATCATCGGTGCCGCCCAGATGGACGGGGCGATCCTCGTGGTGTCCGCCGTGGACGGCCCCATGCCCCAGACTCGGGAACACGTGCTTCTGGCCCGCCAGGTGAACGTTCCGGCCATCGTGGTGTTCCTCAACAAGGTGGACCTCGTGGAGGATCCTGAGCTGTTGGATCTCGTGGAGATGGAGATCCGGGAACTGCTCTCGAAATACGAGTTCCCTGGGGACGAGGTTCCGGTGATCCGAGGTTCGGCGTTAAAAGCCCTGCAGGCCCAGTCCGCGGACGCGCCGGAGGTGAAGCCCATTCATGAGCTCCTGGACGCCTTGGACAACTACATTCCTCTTCCCAAGCGGGAGGAAGACAAACCCTTCCTCATGCCCATCGAAGACATCTTCTCCATCAAGGGGCGCGGCACGGTGGTCACTGGGCGGGTGGAGCGCGGCAGGCTCCGCCCCGGGGACGAGGTGGAAATCGTGGGGCTCACCGACGAGATCAAGCGAACCGTGGCCACGTCCATCGAGATGTTCAACAAGATCCTGGATGAGGCCATGGCTGGGGATAACGTGGGGGTGCTCCTTCGCGGCGTTGAGAAGGACGAGGTGGAGCGGGGCCAGGTGTTGGCTGTGCCGGGTTCCATCACCCCCCACACCGAGTTCCTGGCCCAGGTGTACGTCCTCTCCAAGGACGAAGGCGGCCGCCACACCCCCTTCTTCACCGGCTACAAGCCCCAGTTCTACTTCCGGACCACTGACGTCACCGGTGAGATCGTGCTTCCCCAGGGTGTGGAGATGGTCATGCCCGGCGACAACGTAGACCAGCTTCACTGCAAGCTGCAGAAGCACGTGGCCTTGGAGGAGGGTTCGCGGTTCGCCATCCGCGAGGGTGGGAAGACCGTGGGTGCCGGGGTGGTGACCAAGATCCTCAAGTAACATGGCCAAAAAAGAGAACGTGCTCATCGTAACTTTGGCTTGTTCCCAGTGCGGGCGGCACAATTATCATACCCGGAAGAATCGTCAAAAGGTCCGGGGAAAGCTGGAATTCCGCAAGTACTGTCGGTGGTGCCGCCAGCACACGGCGCATAAGGAGGTATGAGGCCCGAGGCTTTTCCTCGGGTGCGCATAGGCCCGTAGCTCAAGTGGCAGAGCGGCGGACTCCAAATCCGCAGGTTGGGGGTTCAAGTCCTCCCGGGCCTGCCAAGGAGGAAGGATGTCGGTCCTAGCGAAGGTGCGGGAGTATTTTGTGTCCGTGCGCGCCGAGGTGGCCCGCGTGAGTTGGCCCTCGCGCAAGGAGGTCGTGACGTTCACCGTGCTCGTGATCCTGCTCACGGTGGCCTTGGGCATTTACCTCGGCCTGGTGGACCTCGTGCTCCAGCACCTCTTGCGACTCCTTGTGACCAAGTGATCCAGCGATGCAGCGCAAGCGTTGGTACGCCATTCAAACCCATACCGGTTCCGAGCTGCGCCTCAAGGAGGAGCTCGAGGAAAGGGTGCGCCGCCTCGGCTGGGAAAGGTATTTCGAACCGGTGAAAGTCGGGGATCAGGTGGAGCTGTTCTTCGTGCCCGTGGAGGAGGTGGTGACCTCCCGTTCCGTGCACGGCCGCACCACGGATTACCGCGTGCCCTACGAGTACGACTTGCTCGTGGGGAACAACACCCGTGTGCAACGCGGCGAGCTCCTGGCCCGCAAGGCTCCCCGCCACGTCCCGGAACCCGCGGAAGTGGTGGCGGTGGAGCCGTACTGGCGGGTGGTCGTGGAAACCCCAAACCACACGGAGAAGGTTTACCTCGTTCCCCAGGGAAAGATCTTACGCCGGGATGTGCGTGCGGGCAGCCGCACCCGCCCCGGGCTTCCGCTCACGTTGGACGCCGACGAACGCTACACGTTCGATCAGCAAGGCGAGATCGTGGCCCGAGAAAAGGTGAAAAAGGTGGTCCTCCGCTACGCCTCCGGAAAAGAAGAGGAGATCTTCGTGCCCGAAGCCCTGCTTCCCCCACGGGTGCGGGTGGGCGCGAAACTCCCCGCGGGGGCGGAGATCGAGCAGGAACACAAGATCTACGCCGGGGCCTCTGGGCTGGTGAAGGTGCGGGAATACAAGGACAAGCGGGTGGTGACGGTCCAGCGGATCGAGAAGCGCCGGCTCATCCCGGGCTATGTGTTCGCCAAAATGGGTTTGGATGAGGAACAAATGCGGGAGCTGGTGCGTGGACTGGAGCGAGCGGCGCGGTTCGTGGGCAGTCGCTCCACCCCGGTGGCTATCGAAGGGCCCGAGGCCACCGTGCTGGGCCGCTTGAGCGGGGTCACCGCCGTGCCGCCGGTAGAAGGCAAACCCAAGGTGGAGGTGGGCTTCGAGGTGGGCGAGGTGGTGCAAATCGTGGAAGGACCGTTCGCTGACTTCACCGGGGAAATCAAAGAGATCGATAAAGAGGCGGAGGAGGCCGTGGTGACGGTACGCATCTTCGGCCGGGAGACTCCAGTGCGCATCAGCCTCAGCGGAATTGAGAAGATTTGAGGAGGGAGAGAATGCCCAAGCAAGTGGTGGCCAAAATCAAGCTCCAGATCCCTGCCGGGCAGGCCAACCCGGCCCCGCCCGTGGGACCTGCTTTGGGAACCCATAAGGTCAACATCATGGACTTCTGCAAGCGCTTCAACGAGGCCACGAAGAACGAGGAGCCGGGGACCGTCATCCCCGTGGAAATCGTGGTATACGAGGACCGCTCTTTTGATTTTGCGCTCAAGCAGCCACCGGTGGCCATGCTCCTCAAACGCGCTGCGGGAATCGAAAAAGGCTCCCCTCAACCCACCAAGACCAAGGTGGGAAAGGTGACCATGGAGCAGGTCCGGCGCATTGCCGAAAAAAAGATGCCCGATCTCAACACCGACAATTTGGACGCCGCCATGCGCATGGTCGTAGGCACAGCCCGCAATATGGGCATCGAGGTGGTGCCATGAGCGTAGGCAAACGGTACCAGCAAGCGGTGGCTCTGGTGGAGCGAGAGCGGGCCTATCCGCCGCGGGAGGCGGTGGCCCTACTTAAGCGCACCGCCACGGCCAAATTCCCGGAGACGGCGGAGGCCACGTTCAACTTGGGAATCAATCCCAGCCAGTTTCAGGTTCGGGGAACTTGTGTCCTCCCCCATGGGACGGGAAAGAGCGTGCGCGTTCTGGTATTCGCCAAGGGGGAGAAGATCCGGGAGGCGGAGGCCGCGGGCGCGGATTATGTGGGTGGGGAGGACCTTGCCGAAAAAATCCTGAAGGAGGGGTGGCTGGAGTTCGATCGGGTGGTGGCCACTCCGGACATGATGCCCGTGGTGGGAAAACTCGGGAAGGTGTTAGGTCCGCGCGGCCTTATGCCCTCCCCGAAAACGGGCACGGTCACCCCCGAGGTGGCCCAGGTGGTGCGGGAGCTCAAGGCCGGGATGATCGAGTTCCGGGCGGATCGCTACGGCATCGTCCACACAGTGTTCGGAAAAACCTCCTTCACCGAGGACCAGCTCTACGAGAACCTCCTGGCCCTCACCCAAGCCATTGTGGAGCGCAAGCCCGAGGGTGTGCGCGGCCGCTATGTGCAGAAAGTCTCCATCGCCTCCACCATGGGCCCGGGAATTCGGGTGGACGAGCGTGAGCTTCTCACCGCCGCAGCCCAGCGGCGCTAAGGAGGGGACATGCCCAAACCGGAAAAGGCCGAAGCGGTGGAGACGCTGCGAGAAAAATTCGCGCAGTCCTCGGCCCTGGTGGTGCTGGGCTTTCAGGGCCTGCCGGCTCTGGAGATGACGGCCCTTCGCCGGGAGGTGCGCCGCCGCGGGGTGGAAATGCGGGTCATCAAGAACACCCTGGCCCGCCTGGCCGCCGAACAAGCCGGGGTTTCAGGCCTGGGAAAGTTCCTCCAGGGTCCCAACCTCGTGCTCCTCGGCCGGGATGACCCCACTGTCCCGTTCAAGGTGGCCCTGGAGTTCGTGCAGAAGTATCCCAAGTTCTTCCAGGTGCGAGCTGGCGTGTTCTCGGGAGAGCTGGTGTCCCCGGAGGAAGTGAAGTGGTACGCCACCCTCCCCTCCCGAGAGGAGCTGTTGGCCCGGCTCGCGGGAGGCATGTTGGGCCCCGTGCGCGGCTTGGTCATCGCCCTTTCCGGGGTGGTACGCAAGTTGGTGGTGGCCCTAAGCGAGGTGCAGAAACTAAAAGAACAGAGGGGTGAACCATGACGAAGGAAGAGATCATCCAGGCGATCGAGGAGATGTCCGTCCGGGAGCTGGCGGATCTGGTGAAGGCTTTGGAGGAGCGGTTTGGGGTTTCCGCGCAGGTGGCGGCGCCGGTGGCCGTGGCCGTGGCGCCCCAGCCGGGCGGGGCCGCTGCCCCGGCCGCGGAGAAGACCACCGTGGACGTGGTCATCACCAACGCCGGCCAGCAGAAGATCCAGCTCATCAAGGTGGTGAAGGACATCACCGGAAAAGGCCTCAAGGAGTGCAAGGACCTGGTGGACAACGTGCCGGCGGTGGTGAAGGCCGGGGTCTCCCGGGAGGAGGCCGAGGACATCAAGAAGAAGCTGGAGGCGGCCGGAGCGGAGGTCCAGCTTAAGTGATGAACCCGCGGCGTTCCTACAGCCGGGTGGCCCCCCGCCTGGAGCCGCCGGACTTCGTTGCCCATCAACTCCAGTCCTACGAGCGGTTCCTGCGGGAGGGCATCCCCCAGGTGTTCGCGGAGGTAAGCCCCATCCGCGCTCCGGGACGAGACGACCTGTATCTGGAGCTGGTGGATCCTTACCTGGGCGAACCCCGCTACGACGAGTGGGAATGTCGGGACCGTGATCTCACCTACGCGGCCCCGCTGAAGGTTATGGGTCGCCTCTATGCCGAGGGCAAGCTCCGTCAAGAGGCGGAGCTGTACCTCGCGGACATCCCCCTCATGACCCCCCGGGGCACGTTCATCATCAACGGCACGGAAAACGTGATCGTGAACGAGCTCGTGCGCTCCCCAGGGCTCTACATCACCCAGGACGAGCCTCATCTGTTCCGCGCCCACTTCCTTCCCGAGCAGGGAGCGTGGCTGGAGATCGAGCTGGACGGGCGCAAATGGACGGTAAAAACTCGCTTGGACCGCCGGGCCACCGTGCCCACGGCCACCTTTCTCCGCGCTCTGGGCCTGGATTCTCCGGACATCATCGCCCGCTACTCCCTCCAAGTTCCCGTGGAGGGATTGGACGAACTTTTCGCCCGGTGGAAGGCCGTGCTTCTAGGAGAGGATGTTTCCGTGGGCGATGCCGTGTGGGCCGCAGGGGAGGAGCTCACGCCGGAACGGGTGAAGCTCTTAAACCGGGCCGGCCGTACCCAGGTTCGATTGGTCCACCCCGCCATCGCCCGCTCCCTTCAGGAGGAGAAAGTCGGGTCCAAGGAAGAGGCCATCCGCCTCATCTACTCCAAATTCCGTTCGGGTGAACGGGTCCCTCTAACCCAAGCGGAGGACTACCTTCAACGCTTCTATTTCCGGCCGGATACTTATCACCTGACCCCCGTGGGGCGGTTCAAGATCAACCGGAAGCTTGGGCTGCGGGGGAAAGAAACGCACCTCACTCCCGAGGACATCTTTGCCGGGCTGGCGCTGCTTTTGCGGGCCCCGGAGGACCCCAGCGTCCTGGACGAGCCGGACCACTTGGCCAACAAACGGGTGCGCCTGGCGGGTGAGCAGGCCCAGGCCACCCTGCGGGAGGGGCTGGTGCGCATGGCCCGCGTGGCTGAGGACAAACTCATCCACCTCGAGCTCGAGGAGAAGGACCTCATCCGCCGCATCGTCTCCACCCGCACCATCCAGGCCGCCCTGAACGGGCTGTTTTACACGGGGCGGCTTTCCCAATTCCTGGAGCAGACGAACCCTCTGGCGGAACTCACGCACAAGCGGCGGCTGTCGGCGTTGGGAGGTGTGGCCGCCGCCGCCCGTCGGGCCAAAGTGGAGATCCGCGACGTGCATCCCTCCCACTACGCCCGCATCTGCCCCATCGAAACACCCGAGGGCCAGAACGTAGGGCTCATCACCTCCATGGCCGCCTACGTGCGGGTCAACGAGTACGGATTCCTGGAGGCTCCCTACGCCGTGGTCAAGAACGGCCGCATCACCGGGGAAATCCGCTACCTCATGGCCGACGAGGAGGAGCATTACCGGATTGCGCCGGCCACGGTGGAGGTGGACCGGGAGGGGAGGATCCTAGGCGATCGGGTTTTTGTGCGTATGGGCAGCGAGGTTTTTGCCTACGTCTCGCCCAAGGACGTGGACTTCGTGGAGGTGGCGCCCAACACAACCCTGGGGGTCTCGGCGGCCCTCATCCCCTTC
>JBBIVL010000016.1:0-19642 GCA_037439765.1 Candidatus Bipolaricaulota bacterium | reverse complement strand
CTCGAGGGCCTTCTCCCCTCCGGAAAGGGCATCCAACACCCGCAGCTCCTTCCCGGGAAGGCGGACCTGCACGAGGAGATCCGAGGCGATGTTCCCCGGCTCAGCCAAGGAAAGCCTCGCCTCCCCGCCCCCAAACAGCCGCACAAACAGTCGCCCCAGTTCGGAAGAAACACTCTCCAAGGTTTCCAGGAATTTTTCTCGCTTTTTGCGCTCGATCTCGGCGATGAAGTGCTCGATCTCCTCCTTCTCCTGTTCCAGAGTGCTCAGGCGGTCCTTGAGCTCCTGAACCTCGGCTAAGGCCACCTCGTACTCCTCCACGGCCCGGAGGTTCACTGGCCCGAGGGAGGAGAGCTCCCGTTCGATCTGGCGCAGACGGGCTTGGAGCACCTCGGGCGAACCCTGGACGGGCTCGGCCGGCGCCGGCACCTCGCCCAGGGCGGAAATCTCCCCGCGGAGCTCGGCCGCCTCCCGCTCGTAGCGGGCAAGATTTGTCCTCTTCCGCTCCAGTTCCCGGTACAGTTCGCGGCGGTGTTCGCGCAGGGAGAAAAGCTCGCCCTCTTCCTTGGCCCGCGCGGCTTGGATTTCCTCCCGCTCCCGAGCCCGCCGGCTCAGCTCCTCCTCGGCTTGCTCAAGCTCCAGGGAGATTTTTTCCAGTTGGGCGGCGAGCTGGGCGCGTTCCTCTTCCCGGCGGCGAAGCTCCTCTTGGCGCGTGGCGATGCCGGGGTCGCGGCCACGGCGGGCCGCGCCGCCCACGATGGCCCCGCCCCGCTCCAGAAGATCACCCTCCACCGTGACCACCCGTACGCCCTCCACCGTGCGCACGGCCTCCAGGGTTTCCGCAAGCAAGGTGTCGCCCACGACGTAAAGGAAAGCGGGGCGCACCTCCGGCGGACAGTCCACGAAATCCGCGAGAAAGCCAAGCACGCCGGGCAGCTTTCGGGCCCTCTGGGCGTGGGAGGAGACCGGGGAAAGCAAGAGCTTATCCAGGGGCAAGAACCTGGCCCGGCCGATCCCGTTTTCCTTGAGGTAGCGCACGCACTGGAGGGCCAGGTCCCGCGTGGCCACCACGAGGTCATGGGCATGGGGTCCCAGGGCTGTGGCCAAGGCCTGCTCAAACCCCTGGTGGGCCCGCACGAGCTCGCCCAAAGCTCCAATGATTCCATCCCAGCCCAGATTCAGCACGGCCTGCACGGCCTCCGGCGGCCGTCCCCGCTCCGGGGAAATTTTGGTGAGGTCCGAAATGGTCTGGCGCAGCGTAGCAATCTCCCGGTCCAGGAGTTTGAGGGCTGCCTCTTTTCCCGAGAGTTCCGCGCGGAGCCGCTCCACTTGACGGATGAGGTCCGTGAAGTCCTCTTCGGGCGTGGGGCCGCCGGGCCCGGTCAGGCGTTCGCGGGCCTCCACCTCGCGGTCCAGGCGGTCCAGCTCCGCGGCCAGGGCCTCCACCTCCTCCTTCAGACGCTCCGCTTGGACCACGGCCTTTTCCAGGGCCTCTCTCTTGGCCTCGTAGCGACGGAAAAGGAGGGTGGCCTGGATGCGGTCGCGCTCGGCGGAAAGCGTTTGAAAGCTCAAGGCCGCCTCGCGCTGGCGAAAGAGCTCAGCCAACCGGGTTCTCCGCTCGGCCAGAAGGATCCGGCCGGTGTTGAGGCGCTCTTTCACCCGCGCGAGCTCCTCCACAGCCTTGACCTTGCGCTCCTCGTAGGCAGCGATGCCCGCCACCTCCGCGAGGATCTCCCGGCGCCGCCGGGCCGAACCCTCCAACACATCGGTCACCGTGCCCTGTTCCACGATGTGGTACCCGTTGGGGTCGATGTGGGCTAGAGAAAGGAGGGCCTCCACCTCCCGGGCGGAAACGAGCCGACCTTGGAGGCGGTAAACCGAGGCATTCTTGCCAATGCGTCGGGAGAGGACCACCTCCGGTTCCGGGCAAAGTTCGGCAAACACCCCGGAGCGGTTGTCCAACACCAAGGTGACCTCAGCTTCCGGCAAGGGTTCGCCGCCGGGAGGCGTGTGGAGGAGATGTTCCAGGCGTTCGGCGCGCAGCCCGCGCGACCGCCGCCCCAACACGAACATGATGGCTTCGAGCAAATTGGATTTTCCAGTGCCGTTTTCACCGACGATCGCGGTGAAGCCGGGAAGAAATTCCAGGGAGAGGCGGCGGAAGGATTTGAACCCGCTAATGCGCAGGCCCCGGATGGCGGTGGTCATGGAATTTGGGGTATGCCGCGGTTTTGGGAGCGCGCGCGTTCGAGAAGGTCGCGGATGCGGTGGAGGTTGTAGTCATGGGGTTCGGTCTCGCCCTCCTCCCAGCGGGTGAGGGTAGGGACGGAGACCCGCAGGATTTTGGCCAGGGCCCGCTTGCTGAGGCCGTGCTGCAGGCGCCAAAGCTTCAGTTCCCGTCCCAGATCCATGAGGCTCCTGAGTGTAACGTTCGTTACATTCGGAGGCAAAAGGAAAGGGCGCGGGGAGGCCGCGCCCCCTTCCCTATCCGCCCATCCCAAGGAGCACGAGCACGATGGCCCCAATCCCCGCTAGGAGCCCGAGGACGGCCAGCATCTGGATGGAGTCCAGCCGGGCCGTGAGGTCCTGCAGGTTGGTGCCCACCGCCTCCTCCACTGCGGCGATGCGAGCCTCCTGATCGCTCACGCGAACATCCAGATCAAGCACGGATTCCTTAAGAGCTGAGATGTCGGCGGCGAATCCGCCCAGGGTCTTCTCCAAAGCCGCGATCTTCTCGCGGTTGTTTTCGATCTTGATTTGCACGGCTTGGATCGCCTGCTCCAGGCCCAGCACCCGCCGGGAGAGATTCCCAATGTCGTAGGACTCAAGGATGCCCACCCGCGAGCTCAACTGGTCCACCTGGGTGGCCAGGGCGGCAATCTTGGCTTCCAAAGCCGCATCCGCAGCCTTACAAGTAGCCATAGCCTCTTCCAAGGCCTGCCTCACCCCGAGGATCATAGCCGTAAGTTTGGCCTCGAGGTCTGCATCGGCGGCCCGATACCCCGCCACCGCCTCCTCCAGGCCCTTCCGGAGCGCGCTCACCTGCGCAAAACAGTCGGCGAGGCCCTTCTCCAAAGTCGGGATCTTTTGGCCCCACATCTCCTGAAGCTGGAGGAGTTTGGCCTCGAGGTCCTTGAGCTGGACGGCCAGGGCCCGGTATTTTCCAAGCAGGTCCTGGTCGTTTTGGTTGAACGTCTCCACCGCACCCTTGAACTCCCCCACGAAGCCCTCGAACACGGCGAGCACTTGGGCCCAGGCATTCCGCAGGGCCTGAATTTCCTCTTCCGCGGGGGGCAGCTTGACCGCGGCCGGCTCAGCCAGGGTCACCCAACCAAGCACGGCCCCTAAAAGCACCGCAACTCCCAATCGTTTCATCACCGCGACCTCCTTTCCGCGTCCTGGGTCTCAAAGTAGCGGGCATCACACCCCGGGGCATGGCCCCGTGGGCACGGGCCCCGGCGGGTTTGTCATGCTCCTTACGGACATGTGTCCAGGGACCCACCGGGAAAAAGCCGCGCAGATCCGGTCTAGGTTGAACCGAGGTCCTCCTGGGGATAGAGTAGGGCCGATTTTGGCAGGCATCGGATGATCACCCGAAAGGAGGGGTTATGACCGTGTTTTTGGCAGCGACCGGCCTGGTAGCCGCAGCTGCGCTGTTTTGGTCAGCCTACGGGACGTACTACGTGATGCGCCGGAGCGCCGGTGACGAGCGGATGCGCCAGATTCAGGGATTCATCCGGGAGGGGGCCTGGGCGTTCATGCTGGCCGAGGCCAAGGTCATGGCGGTGACCTTGGTGGCCATTGGGATCCTGCTTTGGCTCCTCTTCTACTGGGAGGTGGCCGTGGCCCTGTGGGTGGGTTCGGCCCTGTCCATGGCCGCGGGTTTTGTGGGCATGAACGCCGCCACCTTGGCCAACGCCCGCACCACCCACACCGTGCGTCGCTCCCTCCGCGAGGCCCTCACCGTGGCCTTCACCGGCGGGTCGGTGATGGGGATCGCGGTGGCCGGACTGGCCACCGCAGGCCTGGTCTTCGTGATTTGGCTCTTTCGCCGAGAGTTTCAGCCTAGCGCCGTGCAGATCGTCACTAAGACCATCTTCGGCATCCCCGGGGCAGATGTGAACTTTATCAAGGGAGCCCTCATCGTCTCCGCCTATTCGGCCGGGGCCTCCCTTGTGGCTCTGTTCGACCGCGTGGGCGGCGGGATCTACACGAAAGCGGCGGACATGGCTGCGGACCTGGTGGGCAAAGTGGAGCTCAAGATCCCCGAGGACGACCCCCGCAACCCCGCCACCATCGCCGACAACGTGGGGGACAACGTGGGCGATGTGGGCGGCTTGGGCGCCGACCTCCTGGAATCCTTCGTGGGCTCCGTCATCGCCGTGATCGTGATCACCCTTTACATGTATGTGGGCCGGTTCAACCCCGATATTTGGGGGCTCATCTCCCGCTACGGGTTTGCGGACCTGGGGCAGTTCGAGGCCAACTACTGGTGGTTCGTGCTGCTGCCTCTCCTCTATGCGGCCGGGGGCATCGTGGCCAGCCTTTTGGCGGTCATGTACATCCGCTACTCCCGCCGCCAAAAGGACATGCAGCGCATCCTCATGAACGGGTTCACTTTGGCGGCCGTGTTCACCACAGGATTCGCGGCCCTATCCACCCTCCTCTCCCCCCTCAACTTCGTGCCCTTCATCTCCTTGGTCCTGGGAATCGTGAGCGGCGTGCTCATCGGATTCATCTCCGAGTACTACACCTCTGCGCGGTATCGGCCCACCCGGGAGTTGGCCCGCATGTACCAATCGGGCCCGGCGGTGGGGGTCACGGAAGGGATGGCCGTGGGCATGTCCTCCAGCCTCTTGGTGTGTCTCGTGATCGCCGTGGCCATCATCATCGCCTACCAATTGGGCGGCCTCCTGGCCGTGGCCTTCGCGGGCATGGGCATGCTCACCTTCGTGGGGATCATGGTGTCCATGGACTCCTACGGCCCCATCGGCGATAACGCCGCGGGGATCGCCACCATGGCCAAACTTGATCCCCATGTGCGGGAGCAGTGCGACATTTTGGACTCCATTGGGAACACCACGGCGGCCATCGGGAAAGGTTTCGCCATCGGTTCCGCCGCGTTTGCCGCCATCGGTCTTATCGCCGCTTATCTTTGGTCCGCCGCCGGCCGCGCCGAGGAGGTGCATCTTCCCAACGTGCCCCTGGTGAGCCCGGAGGTGGGCGGCCTTGTCATGGCTGGGCTCATCGCCGGGGCCATGCTCACCTACGTTTTCTCGGCCATGCTCATCCGCGCTGTTTCCCGCACGGCGGACGTGATGGTCCAGGAGATCCGCCGGCAATTCCGGGAGAACCCCAAGCTCATGAGCGGGGAAGGGACCCCGGACTACCGCCGCTGCATCACCATTACCGCCCACAACGGGGTGCGCCGCATGGTTGTGCCCTCCCTCTTGGCCGTGGTCCTGCCGCTCTTCATCGGTCTTGTTTTCGGCCGCTACACCCTCGCCGGTTTCTTAATCGGGGCCTTGCTTTCGGCCATCATGCTCGCCATCTTCTGTGGCAACGCCGGCGGAGCCATGGATAACGCCAAGAAATACGTGGAGGAAGGCCATTTTGGCGGGAAAGGTTCGGAGGCCCATGCGGCCGGGGTTGTGGCCGATACCGTGGGCGACCCCCTCAAGGACACGGTGGGACCATCCCTGGATATCCTCATCAAGCTCATGAGCGTGATCTCCCTCCTTTTCGCCTCCCTCTTTCCGGTGCAACCTTGGTTTTTGCGGTGAGGTAACAGTTGGAGTTAAAAGGGGAGCGGCTGAGCTTGCGGCCCTTTGGGCCGGGAGATCTTGCCCGCACCCGGAAATGGGTCGCCGATCCGGAGGTCTCCCGTTGGATCCTCCCGGCTTGGCCGCTCCCCTCCTCCTGGGACGCCTGGTTGCATCGGGTCTACAACTCCCCCGATGCCTTGCACTTCGCCATCGTCCTACGGGACGGCCGGCACATTGGCAACTGCAGCCTCCATTCCATCCGCTGGACGGAGAAGACCGCGGAACTGGGGGTGGTGCTGGGGGAAAAGGACTGCTGGGGCCACGGGTATGGACCGGAAGCGGTCCACCTCCTTCTGCGCTACGCGTTCGGCCCTCTTGGGTTGAGCCGAGTGGTGTTGCACGTGCATCGGGAGAACCGGCGGGCCATTCGGGCCTACGAAAAGGTGGGCTTTGTCGAAGTGTCCTCAGCCCAAAAATCCAGGTGGTTCCGGCCCCGGAGCGATCCGGGCATCCTGACCATGGTCCTCCAGGCCGAGACCTGGGCGGAGGTGCCCCTGCCATGATCCGCACCGAGGGGCTCACCCGTTCCTTTGGGGCGCGGCTGGCTGTGGAAAAGTTGAGCCTGGAGGTGAAGGCCGGGGAGGTGCTGGGGCTTTTGGGGCCGAACGGCGCTGGGAAGACCACAACCGTGCGCATGCTCGCCGGCCTGCTGGCTCCCTCCGCCGGCGAGGCCTTTGTGGATGGGCAAAGCGTCACCAAAGAGCCGGAGAAAGTGCGGCCCAAAGTGGGCGTGCTTTCCGAAAACCCCGGTTTCTACAAGAGGCTCACAGTCCGACGCAACCTCCAGTTCTTTGCCGAGCTTTACGGGGTGCGGGATCCCCGGCGCATCGACGACATTTTGGCCCTGGCAAGCCTCGCGGAGCGGGCCGAGGAGCCCGTGGCTACCCTTTCCAAGGGTCTTCGGCAAAGGCTGGCTCTGGCCAGGGCCCTGGTCCACGATCCGCCGGTCTTGCTTTTGGACGAGCCCACCAGCGGCCTCGATCCAGAGGCCGCCAAAGACGTGCGGGAACTTCTTTCCGAGCTTTCCCTGGCCCATCGGGCCATCCTCCTTTGCACCCACAACCTTCCTGAGGCGGAGCGGCTCTGCCACCGCATCGCCGTCCTCAAGACCCGCCTCATCGCTGTGGGAACCCCAACGGAACTGAAGGAGCGCCTTTTCGGACGACGGGTGGTGGTGACCCTGGCCAATCCCAAGCCTGAGCTTCTTTCCGCCCTGAACCTTCCGTTTGTGCGCAGCGCTTCCCTGGACGGCCGAAAACTCCTTTTGGCCGTGGAGGAGCCGGAGCGCCATAACCCCATCTTGGTGCGGAAACTCGTGGAGCTTGGCGCGGAAATCCTCTACGTGGCCGAGGAGGAGCGCACCCTGGAGGACGTGTACCTCGAGCTCATGGAGGGCGGGGATGCGGCTTAAGGTCCTGATCCTCAAGGAATGGGCTGAGCTTTTCCGGATCAAGATGGTGCTTTACGGGTGTCTTTTCATGCCCCTTTTCATGGGCGGGTTTGCCGGGTGGATGGTGTGGCAGGGCCGGGCCCTTCCGCCCGAGGGCCAGGCCGCCCTGTTCAACGCCGCCCTCCTTTACTTCCTCATCCTCCCCGTGATGATCCCCGTGACCCTGGGCGTGTATTCCGTGGTGGGCGAAAAGGAACAGGGAACACTGGAGCCCCTCTTAGCCACCCCCCTTTCGGATCTCGAGCTTTTCCTGGGGAAATCCATCGTGGCCGTGGTTCCCGCTCTTGTTCTTACTTGGGCTGTGTTCGGGCTTTTCCTCCTTGCTGCCTCCCAAATGATCCCCAGCGGGATCCCCGCGGGCGTCCTCTCCCTTCCCTGGCTCCTTTCCATTTTTGCCCTTTCCCCCCTCATGGCCTTATTTGCCGCCCTTGTGGCCATGGTTATCTCCTCCCGCTCCACCGATTCCCGCGCCGCCTACCAATTTGCGGGCCTCGCCGTGGTCCCCAGCCTCATCCCCCTCATCATCTACTCCGCCCGTCTCACTGCCGTGGATCTAAGATTTGTGGCCATCGAGGGCGGCATCCTTCTTGTGGTGAACGCCGTTCTCCTGTTTTTAGGCATAAAGCTTTTTCAGCGTGAGGAGATTCTCACCCGATGGAAGTGAGAGGGGTTCGGCCGCCCGCCTGGGTGCGGGATGCCATCTTCTACCAAATTTTTCCGGACCGGTTCCGCAACGGCCGGCCGGAAAACGATCCCCCAGGCACCCGCCCCTGGGGTGAGCTCCCCACCTCCCGGAGTTTCTTCGGCGGCGATCTTTGGGGCGTTTTGGGAAAACTGGATTACCTCGAAGATCTCGGCGTCACCGCCCTTTACCTCACCCCCATCTTTCGGGCCTCCACCAACCACCGCTACGACACCGAGGACTACTTTGAGGTGGATCCGGCCTTGGGCGGGAACGAGGCCCTCCGCATCTTGGTACAGGAGCTTCACCGGCGGGGCATGCGCCTCATCCTCGACGGCGTTTTCAATCATTGTGGGATTGGCCATCCGGTCTTCCGCGACGCGAAAACGCGAGGGAAATCCTCGCCATATTGGGATTGGTTCGTGTGGGAAGAGGAAGAGCCTGGGTATTCCTGCTGGGCCGGTTGTGCGAACCTCCCGGAATGGAACCACGACAACCCGGCGGTGCGCGATTACCTCCTTTCCGTGGTTCGTTTTTGGCTTTCGGAATACGAAATCGATGGCTGGCGCCTGGACACCGTGGAGTACCTACCTCCCAATTTCGTGCGGGAGATTTACGTCACCGTGAAAACTGTGAATCCTGATGCCTACGTTTTGGGCGAGGTCATGGGGCTTGGAACCCCGTGGTTCCGCCACCGCGCCCTGGATGGGGTCATGCATTATCGGCTTTGGGAAGGCCTTGTGCACTTTTTCGCCGAGGAGTCCTGGGATGCTTCGCGGTTTTCCCGGTATCTTTGGCATATTTGGCGAAGTTACCCGTCCTGGGCGAATTTCTCCTCCTACACGCTTTTGGGAAGCCACGATAAACCGCGTTTTTTGACCCTGGCCCACGGGGATGTGCGCAAGCTTCTTTTGGCCGCGGCTTTTCTTTTTGCCTATCCGGGCGCGCCGGCCATCTATTACGGCGACGAGCTTGGCCTTTTGGGCGGAGAGGATCCGGATTGCCGTCGCTGCTTCCCCTGGGAGGAACTACGCCCCGATCAGCCCATCCTTTCCGCGTTCAAAAGCCTTATGAAGATGCGGAAAGAGGAGAAGGCCCTGCGGCAAGGAAACTTGCGTTTTCTTTTCGCCCGAGGCCGAGCTCTCCTCCTCGAGCGTTCCTACCCGGAAGGTCACGTGGTCCTGGCGTTGAACGCCGGCCCAGACGAATGCGCAACAGAGCTTCCCCCTGGACGGTTCAGGGAAAAAGAAAGCGGAGAGCTCCATTCCGGGACCCTCCGCCTTCCCAGCTATTCTTCCTTTTTCCTTACGCGGGTATCTTAGCCAAAACCGCGTGGAAGGAATCCTCCAGGATCGCAAGGCCCTCGAGGAGGGCGTCCTCAGGTGTTGTGAGGGGAAGAAGGAAGCGGATGACGTTTCCGTAGAGCCCCGCGGTGGCGAAGATCACCCCGCGCCCGAGGGCTTCCCTCTGCACGGCCTTGGCCACCTCCGGCGCGGGTTCCTTGGTTTTTCGGTCCTTCACGAGCTCTATCCCCGTCATGGCTCCCAGGCCCCGCACCTCCCCGATCACCGGGAATTTCTCGGCCATTTCCCCAAGTTTTTTCTTCATGATCTGGCCAAGCTTGATCGCCCGGCTCAAGAGGTCCTCCGCTGCGATCACATCCAAAACAGCGAGGGCCGCGGCACAGGCCACTGGATTCCCGCCATAGGTGCTGCCAATGGCTCCAGGAGAGAGGGCGTCCATGATCTCGGCCTTGCCGATCACCGCGGAGAGGGGGAGGCCAGCAGCGATGGACTTGGCCACACAGATGAGATCGGGCTCCACTCCGAAATGTTCACAGGCGAAGAACTTCCCGGTCCGGCCCACCCCGCTTTGCACCTCATCGCACACAAGAAGGAACCCGTAGCGGTTCGCAAGCTCCCTAAGGAACGGGAGGAACTCCGGAGGCGGCACGATGAACCCACCCTCGCCGATCACCGGCTCCACCACGCAGCAGGCCACCTCCTTGGGATCGACAAGGGTGAGGAGGCGGCGCTCGATCTCTTCCATGGGGATGGAATTGCGGTAGGGATACGGGTACGGAAGCCTGAACACATCGGGCGCGTAGGGACCAAACCCGGCTTTGTAGGGGATGGCCTTATGGGTCATGGTCATGGCTAGGAGCGTTCGGCCGTGGAACGCGTTTTCGAACACAAGCACAGCCTTTCTTCCCGTGGCCGCCCGCGCGATCTTCACCGCGTTCTCCACGGCCTCCGCCCCGGAGTTGAAGAGGGCACACTTCTTCAGGGTGGGACCCGGCGCAAGCTGGGCAAGCCTCCGGGAAAGCTCCACATACGGCTCGTAAGGGATGGCCGTGAAATCCGTGTGGATGAACCGTTCAAGTTGGTTCCGCACGGCCGCGAGGACCTTGGGGTGGTTGTGGCCCACGTTGAGGCAGCCCCAGCCGCCGGTGAAGTCCAGGAAGCGGTTTCCGTCCCAATCCTCCACCACCGTGCCCTCGGCCCGGGCCACGAAAAACGGGGCCAACGGACTCAGCGGTCGAGCCACCCACTTCTCCCTTTCCCCGGAAACGGCCCGGGATTTGGGCCCCGGGATCTCCGTCACAATCCGCACATATTTCCCCACCAGTACCTCCTTCACTGAATCTCCACCACTTCGCCCGGGGGGATGATCGTTACCCCAAAGGGCAAGTGCAACTCTGCGATCTTCTCTTGGACCTTCTCCACATCCCAGCGGTAACGGCTGGACAGATGAAACAGAACAAGCTCCTTTTGCACCCCAGCCTGTTGGGCCACGGCCAGGGCCTCCCACACCGTGGAATGCTTGTACTCCTTGCGGTCCTCCTCCTCCAGGAATGTGGCGTCGTGGAGAAGCACCTCCGTTCCCCGCACCAGGTCAGGGTTCAGGGGGACAGAGTCCCCTCCATAGGAGAAAAGGTACTGCACATAAGTTTCGGAGATTTCCTCCTTTTTTCCAGCCTGGACGAGGGCTACGATCTCCTCATGGGGGAGGTCGCGGTACTCCGGCTTCAGCCGCCGGCGCACTTCGCACACGTTGTAGCCCAGGGAAGCCTCCCCCCGGGCGTGCACCGTGGCGAAGGCCTCAATGTAGCGGGAGTGTCGTCCGGCAAGCAAGGGAATGCGATCCCCTGGCTGGAGGGGAATCCACTCCAGCTCGTACTGAAGATGGCGATTGGTGCGAGCAAAGTAGGAGATGAGCTCGGACACAAAGAAATTTCCCGCGGGGTAGTACACGTGCAACTCCTTCTCCTGATCGCCCATGGCGTTGTTGCGGATGTTGATGAGCCCCATGAGGCCGGAGATGTGGTCCGCGTGCCCGTGGGAGAGGAACACGTGTTTGATGGCGAACACCTTGTTCTCCAGGATCGTGCTCACCCCCTCCCCACAATCGAACAGGATCCGATCCGGGCTGTAGTAAACCCAGGTGGAGTAAAGAGCCTTGGAGAAAACGAGGGCTTTCATGGCGGGAAATCCTACGGGCTGGGCCGGGGATGTTCACCCCAGATGGCGAAGAGTGGGGATGAAGCTAAACTTTTGCACCATGTTGGATTTGCGCAGAATTCGGAGCGATCCCGAGGGAACGTTGCAAAGGCTCAGGCGACGCAACCCCGGCTTGGATTTCTCGCGCCTGTTGGCCATGGACGAGGAGCGCCGGGAGCTCGTGCGCCGGGTAGACGAGATCCGGCGCCAGCAGAACGAGGGCTCGGCCCACTTGAGCGAACTTTCCCGCCAGGGGCTCACCGCGGAACGCGAGCACCTCCTGGCTCAGCTGAAAACCCTCGCCGAGGAACGCAAGAAATTCGAGGAGAGACTTGCCCAAATCGAGGCCGAGCTGGAGCAGGAACTTCTGTCCCTGCCCAACTTGCCCCACGATTCCGTCCCACCCGGAACGAAGGAGGAGAAAGTGGTGCTACGGACCTGGGGAGAACCGCCCCGGTTCGATTTCCCGCCCCAACACCACGTGGCCCTGGCCCAGCGCCTGGGCCTTCTGGACCTCGAACGGGCTGCAAGAATTGCAGGAAGCCGTTTCCCCATGCACGTAGGCGAAGGGGCACGCCTGGAATTCGCCCTCCTCCACTGGATGCTCGAGCTCCACGTGAGGGAGCATGGGTATGTGCCGGTGCTGCCTCCCATCTTGGCCAACCGTCGCTCATTCCTCGTTTCCGGACAGCTCCCCAAGTTCGCCGAGGAGTTGTACCACTGCCCCGCCGACGACCTCTTCCTGAACCCCACCGCCGAGTCGCTCCTGGCCAACCTCCACAACGACGAGATCCTCGAGGAGGAGCAACTTCCCCGGCGGTACGCCGCGTACACCCCATGTTTTCGGCGGGAGGCCGGAAGCTACGGGGAGGAGCAGCGCGGCCTCATCCGCGTGCATCAGTTCAACAAGATCGAGCTCTTCTGGTACACCACCCCCGAGACCTCCTACCAGGCCCTGGAGGAACTCGTCTCCCACGCCGAGAAGGTCCTGCAACGGCTGGAGCTCCATTACCGGGTGACCCTCCTGCCGGCCTCCGATTTGGCTTTTCAGTCGGCGAAAACGGTGGATCTCGAGGTGTGGCTCCCCGGGCAAGGTAGCTACTACGAGGTCTCCTCCTGCTCCAACTGCGAGGATTTTCAGGCGCGGCGGGGCAACGTGCGCTTCCGGCCCAAGGGGGGAGGCAAGCCCCAGTATGTGCACACCTTGAACGGCTCGGGCCTGGCCACGTCGCGCCTGTTTGCCGCGATCCTCGAACAAAACCAGCGCCGGGACGGCACCGTGGTCCTCCCCAAACTCCTCGCTGAGCTTTTGGATCGGGAGGTTTTGGGCTAGCCGGGGGTCGCGGTGTCCGTTGGGCGGGCGAAACCTGTCCCCCGAGTGGGGGGTACACTGGGGTAGGATGGGGCTGGCAGAGAGCTCGGAAAAGGAGGGCTGCAATGAGGAGTTTCTGGGTTGGGATGATTCTTTTGGGGTTGGCCCTGACGGCCTGCGCCCAGGGCTGGGCCCCCCATGCGCCGATCTACATCCACGGCGATGAGGCCTTCACCTGGGAAAACGGGGTGGTGAAGGGTTCGGGTACCCCCGAGGACCCTTACGTCATCGAAGGCTGGGTCATCGACACCCGCGGGCACGACTATGGGATTTACCTCGACGGAACCCGCGCGCATTTCGTCATCCGCAACTGTCAGGTTCGCTATCCCCAAGAGCGGGCGGGGATTTTCCTCTCCAACGTGCGCAACGGCCGGATCGAGAACAACGCGATCTTTGGCGGGAAAATCGCCATCCATCTTCTGGCCACGCAGAACGTGGTCATCACCGGGAACGCCATCGGCTTCTGTGACTTCGGGTTCATGCTCGCCGCCGCTTCCCAAGGCAACATCGTTTACGGGAACGCCTTCTTCAATTGTGGTTTCCCCGCCAAGGACGAGGGGATGAACAACTCCTGGCACTACCAGGGCCAGGGGAACTACTGGTCCGACTATCGGGGCCAGGATTTCAATAAGGACGGCATCGGCGACTCGCCCTATGAGCTTGTGCCCGACGCTTATCCCCTCATGACCCCGCCGGTGCAGCTTCCGCCGGAGGCCGCGCCTATGCGTACGGTGGACCTGAGCAAAGTGGGGGAGCGGGGCATCGTGGCCCTGGCCCCGGGAACCCTCGTGCGCCTGGTGGCCCAGGACATCGGCGTGGGCGTGGACAAGATCTTCTACCGCTTGGAGGGCCCCGAATTCTTGGTGTATACAGAACCTTTCCCCTTGCCCGATCGCCCCATGGTCCGCATGGAGTACTACGCCGTGGATAAGCTTGGAAACCGCGAGCCCACGAAAACGCTCATCATCTACCTCGACATCCACCCGCCCATCACCCGCATCATCGCCGGCGAGCCCAGCTACCTGGCTCCGGATGGGAAACTCTGGATCACCTCTCGGACGCCGATAGAGCTCAGGAGCGAGGATGCTTCCGGCGTGACCAACATCTTCTACCGCTTGGATGGCGGGGATTGGCGGCACTTCACCGGGCCGTTTACCGTGCCCGGACCGGAAGGCCCCCACAAGATCGAGTACTACGCCATCGATGCCTACGGGAACCGCGAGGAGGTGCAGAGCGCCGTCCTCTGGAAGGACGACTCCGCACCGGTCACGCAGCCTTCCGCAACCGGACAGTAGAAAAACGCGAAAACCCCAGGGGCAGGCGCTTTTAGGACCTGCCCCTTTTGTTTTCCCGGGAAACGCCCTATCATCTCGAACCGTGCGGGTAGCGTTTGTGGCCGCGGAAGCTTCACCCTTTGCCAAAGCCGGCGGCTTGGGGGATGTGGTCGGTTCCCTGCCCAAGGCCTTGCGTTCCTTGGGCTTGGAGGTGGCCGTGTTCATCCCTCGCTACCGCCGCCTGGGTGCGACAGCCCCGCGCGCCCAGTTCTCCTTGGAATTCGGGGGCAAACCCCGGGAGGTTCAGGTCTACCAAGAGTTCCTTCCGGGAAGCGACGTCCCCGTGTACCTTTTGGACCATCCCCCGTACTACGACCGGCCCGCCATTTACGGGGAAGGGGATTGGGACTACCCCGATAACCTGGCCCGTTTTGCCTTTCTTTGCCAGGCCGCGCTTGCGGCAAGCGAGGTGCTCGGGATCTGGCCAGATGTTTTTCACGTCCATGACTGGCACACCGCGCTTTTGCCTCTCTACCTGCGGGAGAAGGGGGCCCAAGCCAAGACAGTCCTCACCGTGCACAACCTCGTCTTCCAGGGCTGGTATCCCCGTGGGGAGTGGGCGGGGCTGGGGCTTTCTCAAGCGAGCTTGGCCCTGGCTGGCGAGGGGGAGTGGCTTTGTGCTCTCCGGGCAGGCCTCCGCTCCGCGGACCTCATCACCACCGTTTCCCCCACCTATGCCCAGGAGATCCTGGCCGGCGGCCTAGGCCTGGAGGACGTGCTGCAAGCCCGGGCCCAGGACCTCGTGGGCATCCTCAATGGGATCGACCCGGCGGAGTGGGATCCCGCGGGGGATCCCTACATCTGGGCCCGCTACTCCGCCCGGGATCTGCGGGGCAAGGCCTTCAATCGGCGGCGCCTCCTTTCCGAGCTGGGCCTTCCCCAGGAGGCGCCCGTCGTGGCCATGGTGGGAAGGCTCACCGAGCAAAAGGGGTTGGATCTCGTCTTGGCCGGGTTTGAGCGGCTGATGGCCCTGGGGGTCAGCCTTGTGGCCCTCGGCACCGGGGAATCCCGGTACGCGGATTTCCTGCGGGAGGCGGAGCGGCGCTGGCCCAGCCAAGTGCGGTTCTTGGCCATTTTTTCCGAGGAATGGGCCCACCGGCTCCTCGCCGGCGCGGATTTCCTCCTCATGCCCTCGCGGTTCGAACCCTGCGGCCTCACCCAGCTCTATGCGCTCCGCTACGGAACGATCCCCGTGGTGCGGGCCACCGGTGGCCTCAAGGACACCGTGTGGGACGTAGAAGAGGGCGGGAACGGCTTCGTTTTTGGGGAATACACGCCGGAGGCCATGTTGGCGGCCCTGGCCCGGGCGGTGCGGCTTTGGCACGAAGACCGCGGGGCCGTTTTGGCCCTGCGGCGGCTGGGGATGAAGGGCGACTACGCTTGGGACTCAGCGGCCCGCAAATACCTGGAGGTCTACGCGCGGGCCGTCAACCGCTGACCTTCTCCAGCCAGCTTTCCCCGCCCTTGCCCTCCGCGCACCAGCCTTCCACCCCGGTGATGAACTTGACCTTCCACCACGTGTACCCATCCGCGCTCTTCGGGCCGTCCACGACCTGGCCCTCGATCCCAGGGGCCATCGAGCCCCGGTAGTTCACGTGGGTGACCTCGGGGCTCGTTACTCCTGGTGCGGTGCGCACCTTGAGGTTCGCCGCCGTGCGCACTTTGTCCCCGATTTGGAATTTGCCGGTGGTCGCCGTGGCGGGCTGCGCGGGGATCCCCATCACCAAGCCCTGGGGACTTTTCGGCTCCACCGCGAGCTGCGTGGTACTGTCCTTCCACACCTGGAACTGCAGGGTGAACGTGCCCTCCGCAGCCACGGTGTGGTTCCAGGTCTGGGTCACACGCGCGTTGGGCTTGACCTCCACCCACGTCTCGTACTTTCCCACAGTCTGGCTTTGCTGGTCCCAGAGCAAAGCGCGGAGAAGGAAGGAGTGGGAACGGTTGCCCGTGTTGACCACGGTGAGTTTGAGGGGGATGGTTTCCCCGACGGCCACCTGGATGGGGTCCTTCGGGGAGAAACTCTCGATTTGGACGGAAATGCGGGCGCAGCCGGAGAGAATCGCCGCGCACATGGCGGCCACACCCACGGTCAACCCCGCACGCACAAGGTTTCTCGTCATGGTCACCTCGTGTAATGGGGATTACCCCCAAACCGCCCGGCGCCCAAGCCCAGCTGAGCGCTCACAATCGGCCAATTGTCCCGGCCGGGCACAGGCGGCCGAGGAGGACCCCGGGCTGGGCCCGCAACCGGTCCGCGAGTTCTTGGAGGGCTTGGGCCGGCCCCCGCACGGCGATGACCTCCAAACACCGCTCCTCGTCCACGTGGATGTGGAGGCTCGCCAGGATGTGGGATTGGGCCTGGTGCTGGGCCTCGGTGAGCCGGGCAAGAAGCTCCCGTTTGTGGTGGTCGTAAAACAGGAGGATCACGCCCAAGATTTCCCCTCCCTCCTCCCAGGTCTGGGCTGCCAAGGCCTCCCGCACCAAGTCCCGCAGGGCCTCGGAGCGGTTGGAATAACCTTTTTTCTCGAGGAGCGTGTCGAACGCGCGCAGGAGCTCCTCCTCCATGGAAACTCCGAAGCGCACAATTTCCGGCATACGAAGAGTATCTTACCGAGCTAACCTTTGGGCCAACAGCTCCTTTGCCGCTCCAAAGAGAGCCTTTTTCCCAGACTTGCCCTCTTCTCCCGGGTTTTATAAATTTTCTTGGGCTGAGGAGCTGGAGAGGAAGCCGCGAGAACACTAGGAGAATGTACCCAACATCGTGGAATGCCTGGCCACCTAGCCCTATACGCCTTTTAGCGTTTCTCGACTATCCTAAGCCCATCCAAACGTACCTTTGCGCCACGGGCCAACTGGAATGGCTAGACAAGGAGGTGAAACGCCGGACGAAGGTGGCGGAGGTATTCTGTGGGCAAGAGGCGGTGGAAAAATTCCCTACTTGGTGTTGAGTCATCTGGATGAGGTATGGGGAGCGCACCGGCTGCGGGGATCCGCGGAAATCCAGACGGGAAGCCATCATGCTGACCGGACACAATAGACGAGACACTGTGGCCCAAGCGTGGCAGCTAACCTCGGTTGGTTCGATAATTGTCAGCTTTCGTACGTATGACCAGAGCGGGGCACAATCATCGGACGGGAGGTGATGACGGTGGCGGAAATAAGGGTGGGCACATCAGGGTACTCCTTCCCGGATTGGGTGGGAACGGTGTATCCCCGGGATCTTCCGCAAAAGGCCTGGCTTTCCTACTATGCCCGTCGGTTCAGCACTGTGGAGATCAACTCCACTTACTATCGCATTCCCTCGCCCTACATGATGGCCGCGTTGGTCAAGAAGGTTCCCAAGGGTTTCCTCTTCACGGTCAAGGTGCCCAAGGAGATGACCCACGAGCGGGGGAAGTTTGAGGAGGCAGTGAATCCGTTCTTGGTGGCCATTTCCCCCATGGTTGAAGCCGGGTGCCTGGCCAGCCTCCTTGCGCAGTTCCCCTATTCCCTTCCTCGCGGGGATCCCCTGGAAAGCCTCTCCCATCTCCTTCGGTTGCGGGAGGCCATTCCCGCGGAGATCCCGGTGCACGTGGAGTTCAGACACGCCTTCTGGTACAAGCCCGAAGTTTTGGATTTCCTGGCCTCTCACGACCTGGGGTTCGTGAACGTTGACCTCCCCCGCCTTTCCGGTCTTCCGCCGATACAGACAAGCATTGCCACCAACCGGATCGGATATGTCCGGTTCCACGGAAGGAATGCAGCCAAGTGGTGGGAGCACGAGGATGCCAGCGAGCGCTACGACTACGAGTACTCCCGGGAGGAGCTTGCGGACTGGATCCCGAAGATCAGGGAGCTTGCCGATCAAACCCAGCTCACCTTCATTTTCATGAACAACTGCCACCTTGGGAAAAGCGCTAAGGATGCCATAAAGATCATGGAGCTTCTGGGCCTTCCCATTCCTGAGGGTCCCTTCCCCGGCGAAGAGGAGGGGAAGCTCATCCGCTAGTGTGGCGCGTCCGCAGCCTCACGGTGAGCACGGCGGAGCGGGCCCTCTGGACCTGGAGTGGGGGGCTTCCCCGGCCGCTGGTAGATCTCTCCATGCTCGGAAGGTTCGACGCTTTTGGGCTTTGCCTCTTGGCCGTTCTCGGATGGAAGGCCAAGGAGGCCGGTGGCTTTCTCCGTCTTCTTCTCCCCGAGCGGGAGGAGGTGGCAACGGAGCTAGCAAGCACCGGGCTCTTTCAGGTCCTCTCGGGCGCCTATTGGGTGGATAGGCCTCTTCCGGAACCAACCGAACGACGGAAATTCCTATTTCTTCCCGTGGAAAGCGAGGAGGGGATTGGGGGTCTCGTCGATTCCTTCGCAGAAATGCTCGAACGTCGCTTCCCCTTCGGGGAGAAGACGAACCGGCTTCTCGTAGGAGCGGTCTTGGAGCTCCTCCAAAACATTCCGCACCATGCCGCCGCAGGGCGGGAGGATCTTTCTCCCGTGGGTTTTGCCGCCCTGGAGGAAGCCGAGGATCACCTGCACTTGGCGGTGGTGGACGGCGGAGTGGGGCTGCGGGGAAGCCTCTCCTTGAACCCGCGGTATCGCGGGGTGAGCACGGCCGAGGCCCTGGAGCTCACCCTTGTGGAGGGAGCTTCTCGGTTCGATGACCCGGGCCGCGGCGGATCCCTAAAGCGCATCCGGGAGGCTTCCCTGGCCAATTCCGGCAAATTCTACGTCCGCTCCAACGACGGTGCCTTCCTCCAAGAGGACGTGGAGTGGACGGTGGGCGAAGTCTTCCTTTTCCCAGGGGTCCAGTTCTCCATCCGCCTTCCCAAAAGCCTTTTCCTCTGAGGGTACAGGTGGTGAGAGAAGAGGGATCGCTGTCCAAAGAGAAAATCAAGGGGCCTGCCTGCCCTGTATTTCTTAGCCTGCCAGCGTAAGTGTTAGTATCCTTCTCGCGGTGGAAAGAACGTTTTCGTTGGCGAAGTTCGGCCGAAGGCTTGGGACAAGGCTTGAGGGGAAGAAGGCTCGCGAGGAGATCTTCTCTCAGCTTGCGGCCGTGCCCGAGGGCGGGGTTTTGGTCCTTGATCTGGAGGGCGTGGAGGTCCTTTCCGGGTCCTTTGCCGATGAGGCCATCTGTAAGGTCCTGGAGAGGCTGAGGAAGGGGGAGCTTCCCCACCGCTACCTCATCCTGCGCGCGGGAAACTTCGAGGTCCTGGAGGACCTGGAGGCGAAGCTCATGGCCCGTCGGTTGGGCCTGGTGGTCCAGCACAAGGAGGAGAAGGGTTGGAAGGTGATCGGCTTCATTCCCCAGCATCTTTTACGGGTCTTCGTTTATGCGATGAAGCGGCCGGCCACCACGAGCAAAGAGACCGCTGCGGACCTCGGGGTATCCCTCAAGACCGCCTCCCTCTGTTTGAAGAGGCTTGCGGACCTCCGCCTCCTTCGGACGGAAAGGGAGATCCGACCCTCTGGGGGCTTCCAGTACCGGTTCCTCCCCCTCGTCTAACTCCTC
>JBBIVL010000015.1:0-19971 GCA_037439765.1 Candidatus Bipolaricaulota bacterium | reverse complement strand
ACCGGCGATTTGGGGAAGCTCGATGCCCAAGGCCGCCTGTATTTGGCGGGGCGCAAGAAGAACATGATCATGTTGGAGTCCGGGAAGAAAGTGTACCCCGAGGAGGTGGAGTGGGAGTTCTCGCGCCTGCCTGAGGTGGCCGAGGTTTTGGTGTACGAGGACACCTCCCGGGGACAGCCCAGGGTGGCGGCCATGGTCTACCCCAACTGGGAGGTCCTTCGGGCACAAGGGATCAATGATCCTGAGGGGGCGCGGGACTTCCTCTGGGAGAAGATCAAGGAGGCTCAGCAAAACCTGGCTTCTTTCAAGCGCCTGCGGGATAAGGATTGCCTCACCGTGATGCCCCAGCCCTTCGAGAAAAGCACGAAACAGGAGATCAAGCGCCATCTTTACGTGAATAAACCCGTGCGCCGCTAGGCGGCCGCGAGGTGAACCGGAGGTGAGCGGGATGGCCCGCGTGGCTTTGATATTGGCGCTCGGTCTTTTGGGTCTTGGGGTATGGCTTCAAGGAACGGAGCTTCCGCTCGCGGTGATCCACGAGTTCGGGCAGGGCCGGGCAGGCAATGGGGAGTGGGTGGAAATTCTGGTGGTGGGCACGGACCCCGGCACGACGGTGGATCTGCGGGGCTGGGTCTTGCGGGACCTCCAGGGCACCGGTCAAGGCGGGGTGTGGCTGCGGTTCACGGAGGCCAAGCTCTGGGAGGCAGTGCCGGCTGGAACCCTCATCCTCCTCTACAACGCCGGGGATCGGCCCAACCTTCCCGAGCATTTTCCCAAGGACGACTTGGACCTTGCTGATTTCCTCCTCGTTTTGCCGGCGAATACCGGAGACTACTTCACCCTGGCTCAATGGGGCGGTTTCGGAAACCCCGGGGATTGCCTGTTTCTCGCCGATGCTGAGGGGAACCCCGCGGGGGCCCTTTGCTACGGGAATAAAACGGGGCAAGCGGTGCAGCTGGGCGAAGTGGGGCGGAGCACGGCCGCCTGGTATACCGGCTCTGACCTTGCGGGGCTCTTCGACCCCAAGAACTGGAACGCGGGGCCCGATGCCCCCGGAAGCTCCACGCCGGGTGCCCCAAATTCCGAGGAAAACGCGCGCTGGCTAGCATCCCTTCGCGCTTCTCCCCAAGAGTAACGGGTAGGGCCGGTCGAGCCCGGGCAGAGAGGGTTGTACCACGCTCCCGCTCGGGTTTTTTCCCAATTTTTCTTGTCTCCCAGCCCCGTTAGGTCTCCCCGGCGGGGTCTCCCGGCGGCCTAGAACCGGGCGGCCGGCGGGGTTAACATCGTGGTTGCCTTTGACGACGTCTGTTGAGCTTGGGTGAGGCCTTATGGACAAGATCATCGTGCGCGGGGCCCGCGAGCACAACCTCAAGAACATCGATCTTGAGATTCCCCGGAACAAGCTCGTGGTCATCACCGGGATCTCCGGCTCGGGAAAATCCTCCCTGGCCTTCGACACCCTCTATGCTGAGGGCCAGCGCCGCTATGTGGAAAGCCTTTCTGCCTACGCCCGCCAATTCTTGGGCCTCATGCAAAAACCCGATGTGGACCTCATCGAGGGCCTCTCCCCCGCCATCTCCATCGACCAAAAGGCCCGCTCCCACAACCCCCGCTCCACCGTGGGCACGGTCACGGAGATCCACGACTACTTGCGCCTCCTTTTCGCCCGCATTGGCAGGCCCCACTGCCCCCAGTGCGGGAGGCCCATCGAGCGCCAAACGGCTCAGCAGATCGTGGACCAAATCCTGGCCCTTCCCGAGGGAACACCGGTACAGATCATGGCTCCCGTGGTACGAGGAAGAAAAGGGGAATACAAACAGCTTTTTGAGGACCTGAAGAAAGAGGGGTTCGTGCGGGTGCGGGTGGATGGGGTCCTCCGCACCCTGTTCGAAGAAATTGAGCTCGATAAGAACAAGCGGCACGACATCGAGATCGTTCTTGATCGTATCAAAGTTTCCGATAAAAAGCGCGGAAGGATCGCGGATTCCGTGGAAACGGCCCTCAAATGGGGGCAGGGCCTGGTTATTGTGGAGGTGGTGGGTGAGGGCGAAAAACTCTTCTCCGAGCATTTTTCTTGTCCCATCTGTGGGGTGAGCCTTCCCGAAATCGAGCCGCGGCTTTTTTCCTTCAACTCACCGTTTGGAGCGTGCCCAGCCTGCGATGGCCTGGGGATGCGCATGGTGGTAGATCCCGAACTCGTAATCGATCCCCGGCGCTCCATTCGGGATGGCGGGATCCTCCCCTGGGCCAACTCCCGCTCCCGCTGGCTTTCCGCCCTCCTGGAGGGCGTTTGCCGGGCCTATCGGATCGATATGGACACTCCCCTGCGGCGCCTTCCCAAAGAGAAACTCGACATCATCCTCTACGGAACCCGCGGAGAACTCGTGCCCTTTGTGTACACCACCACCTACGGGAAAACCCGCACCTATTATCGGCCGTTTGAAGGTGTGGTCAATTATTTAGACCAGGCCTACCGCGAGGCCATGAGCGAGGAGGCGCGGGAGGAGATCGAGCAGTACATGTCCGCCTTGCCCTGCCCGGAATGCAAGGGCGCGCGACTGCGACCGGAGGCATTGGCAGTGACCGTGGGTGGAAAGAACATCTGGGAAGTGACAAAGCTCACGGTACACGAGGCCCTGGATTTCTTCGCAAACCTCAGGCTTACGGAGCGGGAGGAGATGATCGCCCACCAGATCCTGAAGGAGATCAGGAATCGCCTGGAGTTCATGGTCGACGTGGGCTTGGACTATCTTACATTGGACCGACCGGCCAATACTCTGGCCGGAGGAGAAGCCCAACGGATTCGCCTGGCCACCCAGATTGGCTCCCAGCTCACCGGCGTCCTCTACGTTTTGGATGAGCCCTCCGTGGGCCTCCATCCCCGGGATAACGCCCGGCTCATCGCTACCCTCAAACGTCTTCGGGATCTAGGAAACACGGTGGTGGTGGTGGAGCACGACGAGGCCACGATGAGGGCTGCGGATTTCATTGTAGACCTTGGCCCTGGTGCGGGCCTCCATGGCGGGTACGTGGTGGCCACCGGCACCCCCGAGGAGATCGCGCGCAACCCCAAATCCCTCACGGGGCAATATCTTGCGGGGCTGCGTCGCATCCCTGTGCCCGCGAAGCGCCGCGAGCCCAAGGATAAATGGCTGATTGTGCGCGGGGCCCGCGAACACAACCTGAAAGGGATCAATGTGCACTTCCCCGTGGGGCTTTTCATCTGCGTGACCGGCGTCTCCGGCTCAGGCAAGTCCACCTTGGTGGAGGAAATTCTCTACCGAGGGATGACCTGGAAGCTTGGGTATTCTGCGGGGAAGCCGGGGGCACACGAGGATATTGAGGGCTGGGGCCATTTTGAGCGCGTGCTTTTGGTGGACCAATCGCCCATCGGCCGTACCCCGCGTTCCAACCCTGTAACGTACACCAAAGCGTTCGATCCCATCCGGGAAGTTTTTGCCGCCACCCCGGAGGCGCGGATGCGGGGATACACGCCAGGGCGGTTTTCCTTCAACGTGCGGGGCGGTCGGTGCGAAGCCTGCCAAGGCCAAGGCAAAGTGAAAATCGAGATGCATTTCCTTCCTGATGTGTACGTCCCTTGCGATGTGTGCAAAGGAACGCGCTACAACAAGGAAACTTTGGCCATCCGCTACAAGGGGAAAGACATCGCCGAGGTTTTGGAGATGACGGTGGAGGAGGCCCTCGCCTTCTTCTCGGCCATTCCGCCCATACGGGAAAAACTTCAGACCCTATACGATGTGGGCCTTGGTTACATCAAACTAGGGCAGCCCGCGACCGAACTCTCCGGGGGAGAGGCCCAGCGCATAAAACTTGCTCGGGAGCTTGCCAAGCGCCAAACCGGCCGCACCCTCTACCTCCTCGATGAGCCCACCACCGGCCTCCATCCGGAGGATGTGCGCAAACTCCTGAACGTGTTGCACCGACTTGTGGACGTAGGAAACACCGTGATCGTGATTGAACATAACTTGGACGTGATCAAGACCGCGGACTGGATTATCGACCTGGGTCCGGAGGGTGGCGAGCGGGGTGGGGAGGTTATTGCCGCGGGGCCGCCGGAGAAAGTGGCCGAAGTTCTGCGTTCCCACACGGGGAACTTCCTCCGCGAGGTTCTGGCCCTGGAGCCGGTGCGATGAACGTATACCTTTATTTTGCCCTGAGCCTGGCTCTGCTCCTTCTTGGGTTGGTGTTCCTTTGGCAAAGGCCTCGTCAACGCATTCTCGAGGAGGGGTTGAGGCGCACCTCTGAGGAGGTCGCGAAGGTATCGGTGCTTGTGCAAGGCCTCCAAAGTCAGGTTTCCCAACATCTTTCGACCACAGCCCAGCTCTTGCAGGGGCAGGACCAAGCCCTGTCCCAACGGCTTTCCACCGTGCAGGGGCTTATGGCCGACCTGCGGGAACGGATGGGCAAAGTGGAGGAGATCGGCCGCCGGGTGGAGGCGGTGGCTCAAGATCTCGCGAGCCTCCAGGATCTCCTGCGGGCCCCCAAAGCCCGCGGCATCTTTGGCGAGTGGGTCCTCACCGAAATCCTGGCCCAGGTTTTGCCGCACCATCGCTTTCAGGAGCAGTATCGGTTTCGGGACGGAAGCGCGGTGGATGCCGTGATTTTCTTGGAGAATGCTGTTGTGCCGGTGGACGCAAAGTTCACCATTTCCGGATTCGAGGCGCTCTCGGCGGCTCCACCAGAGGAGAGAAAAAAGCTAAAAAAGGACTTGATTCGGAATGCACAAAAGCGCGTGGATGAGATTGCCAAAAAATACATCAAGCCGGACGAGGGAACCACGGATTTTGCCCTTATGTACATCCCTGCAGAGGGAGTGTTCCTTGAGCTCCTGACCCCCGAAGAAGACCTGGACTTTTTGGAATACGCCTGGAGCCGTCGCGTTTTTCCCTGCTCGCCCAATTCCTTTTATTCCTACCTGCGGGCGATCGCTATGGGCCTGCGCGGTCTGGAGCTTGCTAAGAATGTGCAAGAACTTTTCCGTGAACTCCGCGCCACGGAAAATGTCCTAGACAGCGCACTCAGGGATTTCGACACCCTGGGCAATCATCTGCGCAACGCCCAAAACAAATGGGAGGAGGCGGGAAAGCGGTTTCGTGGGGTACAGGAGAAACTCGCGGCCTTGGCCCAAAAGGAGGGAGGATGAACGGAGTGTTCGGAAGATATTTGTGGGTGGATCTTTCCGCGGGCCGGATTACGGAGAAGGAAATTCCTAGTCGTTGGTACGAGTTGCATCTGGGCGGGCGGGGAATGGCCGCACGCCTCTTTTTAGAACACGTTCCTCCGGGAACGGATCCTTTTTCTCCGGAAAATGCCCTTGTCTTTGCCCCCGGACCTTTTCAGGGCACGGGCCTGGCGGGGGCAGGAAGGCACGTGGTCATGAGCGTTTCCCCGAAGACACGCTCCATCGCCGATTCCTATGTGGGCGGGTTTTTGGGCCATGAGCTTGGCCGCTCCGGCTACGACGGCCTTTTCATTTTTGGAAAAGCCCCAGAACCTGTTTATCTCCTCGTTTACGAGGGGAAAGCAGAACTCCGGGAAGCTCGGGATCTTTGGGGGAAATTCACGGCCGATGTGGAAAGGGAGCTTATGCGCCACCATCCGGGTGTGCGGGTGGCCGTGATCGGCCCGGCCGGAGAAAAACTTGTTTCCCAAGCGTGCATCATTCATGACCGCAACCGGGCCGCGGGCCGGCCCGGCCTGGGCGCCGTGATGGGCGCAAAACTCCTCAAAGCCGTGGCCGTAAAGGGCCATACCGAAAAACCTTTGGCCGACCCCGAGAAATTTGCCAAGGCCCGGGCGGAGTTCGCCCGCGACCTTTTGAGCGATGAGGGCACCGTGCGCTTTGGCGAGTATGGGACGGCCCGCGGCCTCACCTGGCTTTCGGAAATGGGGATCCTCCCCACCAAGAACTTCCAAGAAGGCGTGTTCGATCTCGCCCAGGAAATCGGGGGAGAAAAAATGAAGGAGACCATCCTTGTGGACCGCGATACCTGTGCCGGTTGCCCCATTCGCTGTAAGCGCGTGGTGAGGACGGAATTCCTCGGGCAGGAGGTGTTGCCCGAGTACGGGGGACCGGAGTACGAGACCCTCGCTGCTTTGGGCTCCCTGTGCCTTGCCTCCGATCTTCGCGCCGTTGCTCTTGCCAACCAGCTTTGCAACGCCTATGGCGTGGACACGATCTCCATCGGCGTGGCCATTGCCACCCTCATGGAGGCCTCGGAGAAGGGCCTTATTCCTGAGCACATACCCTGGGGAGACGGAAAAGCCCTGGTGGAGTGGGTGGAGAAAATCGCCCGTCGGGAGGGCCTTGGGAATGAGATCGCCCAAGGGCTCGAGGCCTGGGCTAAGAAGGCGGGGCTTGATTTTGTGATGACGGTGAAAGGGGTGGAGGTGCCCATGCATGAGCCGCGGGGAAAAGTGGGCCTGGGCCTTTCCTATGCCATCACTCCCCGCGGGGCAAACCACATGGAGGGCCTCCACGACACCATGCTGGAACAGGATAACCCCACGCCTGAACTCGGCGTTACCTCTCGCTACGACCGGTTTTCTTTGGAGGGCAAAGCAAGGCTCGTCGTGCTTTACGAGGATCTGCGTTCGTTTGTGAACTCCTTGGTGATGTGCGCTTTCACCACCAGGGAATCCGGGCCGCGCTACAACTTCCCTAAAATTCGGGATCTTCTTTTCTACGCTACCGGGCTTGAGATCGGGCCAGAGGAGATGTTGCGAATCGGCGCCAGGAATTTCGCCCTTATGCGCCTTTATTCCGGGCTTTGTGGGTACAGCAAAGCCGAGGATCGGCTTCCCCGGCGGTTCCATGCGCCCCTTCCCAGGGGGGCTTCCGCCGGCCGCCCCATCGATCCCAAGCTTTTCCAAAAAGAGATCGATGCGTACTACCGCCTGCGCGGCTGGAACGACCGCGGCCCTACCCCAGAAACCCTGCGAAAACTTGGGTTGGACGAGCTCTTGGAGAAGCTAGCCTTATGAAAGCCGTGGCGTTCATCGGCCATAAAGGCTCGGGGAAGACCACGTTCATTTGTAGGCTAATTCAGGTCCTTGTGGCCCGGGGCTATCGGGTGGGCACAGTGAAGCACGTGGGCCCGGAGGTGGAACCTGATACGCCCGGGAAAGACACGTTTCGCCATCGCGAGGCTGGAGCAGCGCGGGTCCTTCTCTATTCCGATGTGCGGGCCGCCCTCTTTTGGGACCACGAGGGAACACCTGTGGAGGAATATATTGCGCGCTACATGGCCGATCTTGACCTTGTCGTCCTCGAAGGCTTTAAGGACTCGGCCTTTCCGAAGATCGAGGTTTACCGATCCGGTGAGCCGTTGGCCGGAAGGATCCCGGTGGTGGCGGTGATCACGGAAAAGCCCGCCCGCATTCCCGATGGAATCCCAGTACTTCCTCCTGATCCCGAGCTTGTCGCGGACTTTTTGGAGTCGGAGTTTCTGGCCCCCTAGGATGAGGACCTTTTTGTTCTTGGTCGCGATTTTGGCTCTCGTAAGCGTTGGGGCCACCGTTAACACAAAGGAGCGGGATTCCCAGCCCGAGAAAATGCTGATCTTTGGGCTTCCGTCTTGGGGTCCCACTGTCCTGCGTACTCCCGAGGGTGAGGAAATTCCTGCGGGATGTGGGCCGGAAGCGGCGCGGCTTCTCCTCCTTTACTATGACCTTGTCCTTGGGACCCCCTTCGTGCAGGAAGATCCGGAGTCTGCCATCTCTGAACTTCATCGGCTCATGGGGACGCTCACCGTAGAATGGCAGGGCGTCAAGCAGGGGCTAACCTGGCCTTGGGCGTTCCGTGCCGGCCTTCAGGCTTACATCGAAACCCGTTATTCTTCCCCTGTGCAAATCCAAAGCTTCACCGGGGGCCTTGGCGAAGTTTTCTTCCGAGCCGTACGTCTGATTCAAGATGGCACCCCAGCAGTGCTCCTCTTCGACTGGAAAGGGGAAGGCGGGATTTTTCCCACCCATTACGCGGTGGTGGTGGGCTACGATCTTTCTTCCGATGAGCTTGTGTTGAACCCCGGCTGGGGCTATCCCTTTCAGCTTCTCTCTTTCCGCGACGATCGCATCCTTCCTGTTTCCCTCTTCTGGCTGGAACTCCCTGAGTTTTTCGTGCCACGAAAGGACGTTTCTCTCAATGCCTGGCCTTCTGTGACTCTGCGGAAGCAGGGGGCAGCAAACGAAACTGTGGTTTGGTCCTTTCCCGCCCGGGCCTTTTACCTTGGTAACGAGCTTTTCCTTTTGCTTTGGGATTGAAGACCTTGGAATCGAAAATGGCAGAGACGCGCTTTGACGCCCTGTTGCTTGGCCCAGGATTTTGGCGGCTCATTGGCCAAGTCCACCTGTGAAGGATTTGGCCTCTCCTTATGCATGTGCTGCGTTGGCCTGGGCCCGCGGCACCTTGCCCACTGGGGCGAGGTAGATCACGAATTCTTCTTCTCCATCCACGTCCAAGAGGGCGTCCATTTTCTCTTGGTGATAGGCAGCGACCCCGCATGCCCCCGCGCCGATAGCCTCACAGGCTAGGTACAGGTTCTGGCACATGTGGCCTGCGTCGATGGCGATGACCTTGTGGGAGAAGATGCTATAGCGCCACTCCGTTCGATAGGGAATCACTGTCCACACGAAAACTACCGCCGCTTGCCCCACAAACTCCTGTCCCAAACAACCTTCCACGACTTTCGCGGGGAGTTCAGGGTCGGAACGGAGCAAGACGAGGGCGTGATCCAAGGGGAGGTAGCGGAACAACCCGGGTTCCAGGCTAAGAACGCGGTTCACGAGGAGGTAAGTTTCGAAGGGATGGCGGGCGCCGGCCGAGGGTACGGTGCGCAGAGTAGCGACCCCGTCCCGAATAATCCGGGTTACCCCCTGGGTGGCCCAAAGAAGGAAAGTCAGCTCTTCCAGGGTCAGGGGGTCCGAGGCGAAACTTCGGCGGCTGCGGCGGGAGGCGATAGCCTGCGCAAGGGAAACATCAGGGATCTTGAGGCTTTTAGGGTCCGGAAGTTTGATCAAGGGGAAGCCAGGCGGCGCCGGCTTTTGCAGCGGAGGAGGCGCCACGCCCTTCTTTTGATCCGCCTCGATCTCGCAGGCCTTTTCCCAAGCCCACGCCTTGAGAAATCTCCGCCCATCGCTAATAGGGGCCATAGGCCAAGGTTATCACCCTCACTGTTGGATACCAACCGCGCGGGGTAGCGCCTCGGTTATCCCTGGGGAAGGGGTCTTAAAGCGATAGACCCTGCCTCTACAAGCAGCTACGGAAGCTTGACCTGAAGCTTGCCATCCTGGCCTATAAAACCTTCACCATTTACGTGTGGCAGATCAAATCCACCTTCGGAATCTGGGCTCGAAAGTCTGCCATGAAACTCACAATGAATTCCTTTCCCACTGTCCTCCCTAGCAGGACCTGCTTGAGAAGCAAGTTGTGCAAGAAGCGAGAGCGTCGGAGGAAGGTAAATGATCTAATCCAGACCCACCCTGGCTCGCACCTCCCGAAGGACCTCTCGTGCGATCTTCCGTGCCCGCTCCGCCCCAAAGGCCAGGATCTCCTCCACCTCGCCTTTCTCCTCCAATTCCCTCCGGCGTTCCCTTATGGGTCGCAGCGCCTCCATGAGGTAGCGGAAAAGTGTCTCCTTCAGATCCCGGTAAAGAAGCTTTCCTGCTTGATGCAAGCGCTTATATTCCTCCACAAGTTCCGCGGGCGCCACGAGTTCCAAAAGGGTGAAGAGGTTGGCCACGCCCGGGCTCATCTCTTGCCCGGGGGTTAGGCCCACATCGGTCACGGCCGTCCTGATCTTCCGCCAGATTTCCTCCTCCGGCTCCATGAGGCCGATGTAGTGATCCGGTCCGTAGGATTTGCTCATCTTCTTGGAGGGATCAGCCAAGGACATGAGGCGGGGGACTTTTCCCAAAATGGGCTCGGGCTCAGGGAAGAACTCCCCGAATCTCCAATTGAAGCGGCGGGCGATGCGGCGGGCCAACTCCAAATGCTGAACCTGATCCTCGCCCACCGGCACGTGATCAGCCAGGTAAAGCAGGATGTCCGCGGCCTGCAGCACCGGATAGTAAAACAGCCCGCCGTTCACAAATTCCTGGCCTCGGGCCTTCTCCTTGAATTGGGTCATGCGGGCCAGATCGCCAAAAGACGTGACACATCCAAAAATCCAGCAAAGCTCGGTGTGTTCAGGCACGGCGGACTGCACAAACAGGATGGAGCGCTCCGGATCGATCCCGCAGGCCAAAAGATCCAGGGCCAGCTCCCTTCGGTTTTCGCGGAGTTCCACAGGGTTTGTGTTTTCGTTGGTGAGCGCGTGGTAATCCACGATGCAGTAGACGCAGAAATTTCCGGTTTGGAGCTCCACCCACTGCTTGACGGCCCCGAAATAGTTGCCTAAATGAAGAGTCCCTGTGGGCTGAATTCCCGAAAAGATCCGCACAAACCCTCCTTGCATGCAGTATAAACCAAGGAGAGGCGAGCCTACAACCCCAAATTTTGCGGGAAATACCGAGCGCGGCTATAGTTTTTGGGCTCAATGTCCCAAGCTTGGGCGGTGGTGGTGCTGGCGGCGGGAAAAGGAACGCGCATGCGTTCCTCCCTCCCAAAAGTTTTGCATCCCCTCTGCGGCCTTCCCCTTTTGGCCTACCCCCTGCGGGTGGCCCGGTCATTGGATCCCCAGGAGATCGTGGTCGTGGTTTCCCAGGGGAAGGAGAAAATTGCTCAGGTTTTCGCGTCCTGGTCGGTACGGTTCGTAGATCAAGGGGAACCCCTGGGCACCGGGCATGCGGTGCTGGCGGCCCGGGAGGCTCTCTCCCTCCCCCGTTTTTTCGTGCTCCCTGGGGATGTCCCCTTGCTCCCGCCCCCGGCTCTCGAGCTCCTTTGGGCGCGCCACCGGGAAAACAGCGCGCTCGCCTCCTTCCTCACCCTGGAACTTTCCTCTCCGGCGCTCTACGGCCGGGTGGTGCGGGACGAGGCCGGAAAGCCCAAGAAAATTGTGGAAGCCAGCGAGGCCACCCCAGAGGAACGGGCCATCCGGGAGGTGAACTCCGGAATCTGGCTTCTGGAGAACCATCCCGCGGTGTGGGCCGCCTTGACCCGGCTTTCCCCGGAGAACGCCAAGGGCGAATACTACCTCACCGATCTCGTAGCTCTTCTTTATCCCCGGGTAGAAGCCGTGCTTTGGCCCAATCCCGAGGATCTGTTGGGCGTGAATGATCGGGTGGATTTAGCCCGCCTAGAGGGGATCCTGCGCCAGCGCATCTTGGAGGGCTGGATGCAGGAGGGCGTCACCGTAGTGGATCCGGCCACGGTGTACCCCGGGCCGGATGTGCGGGTGGGTCAGGATACCGTGATTTTCCCCGGCACTTTCCTTCTTGGGGAAACCGAGGTGGGCCCGAACTGTCAAATCGGCCCCCAGGCATATCTTTTGGATTCCAAAGTGGCGGAGGGCGCACGGGTTTGGTTTTCCGTCCTGGAAGCTGTGCAGGTGGGACGGGAGGCCCAGATCGGTCCCTATGCCCATCTTCGCGCGGGAGCGCAAATCGGGGCGCGGGCGCGGATCGGGAATTTCGTGGAGGTCAAGGCCTCTCAAATCGGGGAAGGGGCGAAGGCTTTGCATTTGGCCTACATTGGGGATGCGGAAGTGGGGGCTGGGGCGAACATCGGGGCCGGTGCCATCACTTGCAACTTCCAGCCTGGGAAAAAGGAGAAATTCCGCACGGAAATCGGGGCCGGCGCATTCATCGGAAGCAATGCCTGCCTGATTGCGCCCATCCGCATCGGTGAGGGCGCAGTGGTGGGCGCAGGCTCCGTCATCACCGAGGATGTTCCCCCGTATGCCTTGGCCCTGGCCCGGGGCGCCCAGGTGGTGAAGCCCGACTGGGCCCGCCGCAAGGAGGAGGAATGAGCGCAAAAAAGATGTGGGCCGGGGTGAGGCTGCGCAAGTTCTGGTACGCCCAGGCCCGGAAAGACATGCGGATCCTCGCGGGCAGTTCGAACTTGCCGTTGGCGCAGGCCATCGCCCAAACGCTGGGTGTGCCTCTGTGCGAGGCGGATTTTCCCGACCCCGAAACGAAGATTCCCCGATATCCTCCCGGACGGTTTCCCGATGGAGAAATCCGGGTGCGGATCGGGCAGTCCGTGCGGGGAAAGTACGTGTTCGTGATCCAGTCCATGTCGCCCCCGGTGAACGACCACCTTCTGGAGCTTCTGCTTGTAGCGGATGCGCTGCGCCGCGCTTCGGCCCGCACGGCTTGCGCGGTCATCCCGTATTTTGGCTACGCTCGCCAGGATCGCAAGAAAGCGGGAAGGGAGCCCATCTCTGCTCGGCTCGTGGCTAATCTCCTGGAGACGGCGGGGGTGGACCGCGTGGTGGCCTTGGAGCTCCACGCGGGCCAGATCCAGGGGTTTTTCAACATTCCCGTGGATCACCTGCGTGCGGATGCCCTGTTTCACCAGTATCTCGTGCGCCACCACCCGGATTGGGTGAAGGACGTCGTGGTGGCCTCGCCGGATCCGGGCGGGATTTGGCGGGCCCGCCGGTTGGGAAGATTTTTGGAAAGCGATTTAGCCGTGGTGGCTACCTACCGCAGCCCCCACGGCAACAAGGAGCTGGATAAAAAAATCGCTAAGACGCAGGTGATCGGCAACGTCGAGGGCAAGAAAGTGCTGTTGGTGGACGATATCCTGTCCACGGGCGGGACCCTGGTGGAGGCGGCGAAGGCGGTGATGAAGGTGGGGGCCACCGAAGTTTACGCGGCCTGTGCTCACGGCCTTTTCGTGGGCGATGCTCTGGCCAAATTGGCGGACTCGCCCTTGCGCAAAGTTCTGGTCACGGATAGCATCAACCTCCGCGACGAGGTGCGGGGGCATCCCCTGGTGGAAGTGGTGTCCATCGTGCCCTTCCTGGCGGATGCCATGCGCTGCATTTATCGGGACAAATCGATTACGGATTTTTTGGCTTACGGTGCCTAAGGAGGAACGATGATCAAGGTTGAGGCCACGCGACGAGCGCTTCAGGTACGGGCCCGTGCTCTGCGCCGGCAGGGGCTGATCCCGGCCGTGCTCTACGGGGCCCACCTCGACCCCATCCCCGTGGCCCTGGCCGAGCCCGAGGTCCGCCGCCTCTTCTCCCAAATCACCCGCTCCACCATGGTGGAACTCCAGGTGAACGGCCAGACGTATCGGGTGTTTGTGAAGGATGTGCAGATCGACCCGCTCACCACGCAGTTTCTCCATCTGGATTTCTACGTGCCCGAAGCCGGGCGAACCCTGGAAATGGCCATCCCCGTGAAGATAGAAGGGGAGGCGCCGGGAGTGAAGGAGGGCGGAGTGCTCGAGGTGCTCCACGCGGAGATCCCGGTGGAAGCGCTGCCCGAGCGCATCCCACCCCAAATCCTGGTGGACGTTTCCCGGCTCGGTCTGGACGAGGCCATTTTGGTGCGGGATCTTCCTTGGCCAGAGGGAGTCCGGCCTCTGCTTCCCGCGGAGGACGCGGTGGTCGTGGTGGTGCCGCCGCGCAAGGTGGAGGAGGCCGTCCCCACAGAGGTGACCGCAGCTCCCACCACGCCAACCCCAACGCCCACCGAGGCCCCTGAGACCCAGACCGCTTGAGGGCGGTGGTTGGTCTGGGGAACCCCGGCCCGGCCTACGCGCCCACCCGCCACAATGTGGGCCACTGGGTGCTCGAACGCCTTTTGCGGAACGATGTGTGGGTCCGGGGAAGTTTCCCCTGGGGCGAGGTCTTTCGAAGAAAAGAGGCGCTCCTTTTGCGCCCCCTTACGTTCATGAACCTTTCAGGCGAGGCTGTATCCGCATTCTCTCGCCGCTACGGCTTGGCCCCTTCCGCCCTCCTCGTGGTCTACGACGACGTGGATTTGCCCTTGGGGGAGGTGCGGTTGCGGCCGTCCGGCGGGCCGGGAATGCACCGCGGGATGCAGTCGGTGCTGACGGCCCTGGGCACGGAGGAGGTGCCCCGGCTGCGGGTGGGGATTGGTCCCCCGCCGCCCGAGACGGAACTCGCGGCGTTCGTCCTCTCCCCGCCCAAGCCCGAGGAGATCCCCGTTCTCGCTGATGCCTGTGACTTTGCTGCGGAACTGGCCCGCATTTTCCTGGAGGGAGGTCTTCCCGCTGCCCTGGATGCCTTCTCTCGGAGGAAACCGGCCCGGCCGGTATAATCCTCCGCGGAGCTATCTCCATGTACGAGAAATTTTCCAAGGATTCCATGAAACTCCTGGCCATGGCCCAGGAGGAGGCCGCCGACTGGCGCCACCGGTATGTGGGCACGGAACACCTGTTGCTGGCGGCCCTGCGTCAGGAGGGAAGCCGCATTGGCCGATTTCTCTCATCCAAGGGCCTTTCCTACGACCGGGTGGCCCGCTATGTGGAACGCCAAAAGGGGCGCGGCCGGATCTACGTGTCCCCGGATGAGCTCGAGCCCACCCAGCGGCTCAAGCGGGTGATGAAGCTCGCCTACGAGGAGGCCCGCCGGGACGGTGCGGAGACGATCGAGCCCGAGCACCTTTTGTTTGCGGTATTACGGGAAGGAGAGTGCACAGCCGCAGAGATTCTGCGGGCTCACGGGATTGATCTGCGCGCCGTGCGCGATTACTTTGCGCCCCGCCGGGGCTCCACCCGCATCCGCACCTCCACCGCCCGTCTTCCCGGCGAGCTCGGAGAGTTCGGGCGGAACCTCGTGGAGGAAGCTTCGGCTGGTCTCCTCGATCCGGTGATCGGCCGGGAACGCGAACTGGAACGGGTCATCGAGATTCTGAGCCGCCGCAAGAAAAATAACCCCGTGCTCGTGGGCGAAGCGGGTGTGGGCAAAACCGCCATCGTGGAAGGCCTGGCCCAGCGCATCGCTCGCGGGGAAGTTCCCTCCCTTTTGGCCGACAAGGAGATCATCGAGCTCGATATGGCCGCCATTGTGGCCGGCACCAAGTACCGCGGGGAATTCGAGCAGCGCCTGAAAGCCATCCTCAATCAAGTCGTGTCCTCGGGGAACATCATCCTCTTCATCGATGAGCTGCACACCGTGGTGGGCGCAGGAGGGGCGGAGGGCGCCATCGATGCCTCCGCCATCCTCAAGCCGCCGTTGGCCTCCGGCGCCATCCAGTGCATCGGCACCTCCACCCCCGACGACTACCGCAAGACCATCGAGAAGGACCCGGCTCTGAAGCGCCGATTCAAGGTGGTGTACGTGGAGGAGCCCTCGGTGGAGGCCACGTTCAAGATCCTCCAGGGGCTGCGGCCCCGCTACGAGGAGCACCACGGCGTGCACATCACCGACGATGCCCTGTGGCAGGCGGCGAGACTAGCGGACCGCTACATCACCGACCATTTTCTGCCGGACAAGGCCATCGATCTCATCGACGAGACCGCCGCCCGCATTCGTCTGGAGGCCACCGAACTTCCGCCTGAGGCACGGGAGCTTTTGGCCGAGATTTCCCGCCTGGAGGAAGAGGAGGAGGCCGCGGTGGCCGAACAAAACTATGAGCTGGCCGCGCGCTTACGCGACGAGCGCGAAAAGCTCGTGGAAGAACTGAAGCAGTTCGAGGAGACCCAGGCCGAACCCAGCGTTCCCGAGGTGACCGCGGAACACGTGGCCCAAACCGTGTCCGCTTGGACCGGCATCCCCGTGCATCACCTTCAGGAAGAGGACACGGTGCGGCTCCTCCGCATGGAGGAGAAGATCCACGAGCGACTGGTGGGGCAGGAGGAGGCGGTGAAGGCCGTGGCGCGGGCCATCCGCCGGGCCTACGCCGGGGTCAAGGATCCCCGCCGGCCCATCGGCTCCTTTTTGTTCCTTGGCCCCACCGGTGTAGGCAAAACCGAGCTCGCCCGCACTTTGGCGGAGTTCTTGTTCGGCGACGAGGACGCCCTCATCCGCATCGACATGTCCGAGTACATGGAACGGTTCTCCGTGTCCCGGCTCATCGGTGCCCCGCCGGGGTATGTGGGGTACGAGGAGGCTGGGGAGCTCACGGAGGCCGTGCGGCGCCGGCCCTATTCCGTGGTCCTCTTTGACGAGATCGAGAAGGCCCACCCCGACGTGTTCAACATCCTCCTCCAGGTCATGGACGACGGCGTGCTCACGGACTCCCAAGGCCGGCGGGTGGACTTCCGCAACACTGTGATCATCATGACTTCCAACATCGGGAGCAAACTCATCACCGACAAAACCTCCATGGGCTTTGCCACCGCGGACATCGAGTCCGAGGAAGCCTATCAGGACATGAAAACCCGGGTGATGGGCGAGGTGCGGAAGGTATTCAAACCGGAGTTCCTCAACCGCCTGGACGACATCATCGTGTTCCACTCCCTCACCAAGGAGCAGGTGAAGGCCATCGCCGAGCTCATGGTGAATCGGCTGCGCAAGCGGCTGTGGGACGAGCATCGCATTGAGCTGCACATGGAGCCGGAAGCTTTTGAGATCCTCATTCAGCGGGGTTATGACGAGAAATACGGGGCCCGCCCCATGCGCCGCACCATTGAGCGCCTCCTGGAGGACCCCATTGCCGAAAAGATCCTTTCCCACGAATTCCCCGAGGGAACGAAGCTCGTGGTCAGCGCCCAAAACGACGAGATCCTGGTACAGAAGAGGGAATGAGTTACCGCTGCCAGGCCTGCGGCTACCGCTCACCCAAATGGCTTGGCCGGTGTCCGCAGTGTGGGGAATACGGGACGTTTGGAGAGGAACGGGAAGCTCCCGCCCAGGTTCCTCCGGAACTCTCGTGGGAGGAGCCACCCAAACCACTTCCGGAAGTGCCCGCTCCCCCGCCGGAGCGGCTCACCACGGGTCTTCCCGAGGTGGACCGCGTCCTGGGTGGTCTTGTCCCGGGCGCGGTGGTGCTGTTTGGGGGCGAACCGGGGATCGGAAAATCCACCCTTCTTTTGCAGCTTGCGGCCAACATCGCCGACCAGTACGGAAAGGTTTTGTACGTTTCTGGCGAGGAAGCCCCACCCCAGGTGAAGCTGCGGGCCCAGCGCCTCGGCCGAGAAAGCCCTAACCTCTACCTCCTCTCCACCCAGGATCTTTTGGCCATCCTCCAGGCCGTAAGCCGGGTGGCGCCCATGGCCCTGGTGGTGGATTCCCTCCAGACCGTGTTGGCCAACCCCGAAGGCGGAGAGGTGGGGAGTCTTTCTCAGGTGCGGGAATCCGCGGCGCAGCTTTCGCGGGTGGCCAAGACCGCAGGCATCGTGACATTTCTCGTCTCCCACATCACCAAGGAAGGAGGCTTTGCCGGCCCCAAAACGGTCGAACACCTCGTGGACGTGGCCGTGTATCTGGAGGGCCTGCGCGAGGGGGATCTACGGATCCTGCGGTGTGTCAAGAACCGCTACGGTTCCACTGCGGAAGTGGCCGTCTTGGAGATGACGGGGAAGGGCCTCGTAGAGGTGCCCAATCCCTCCCTCTTTTTCGTGTCCAAGGAGGCCACTTCCCGGCCGGGCACGGCCATCGTGCCCGTTTTGGAGGGCACCCGCACGCTCCTGGTGGAGGTGCAGGCCCTGGTGGCACCGGCGGGTGGCTACGGCCCTCCCCAACGCCGCGTGGCCGGTCTCGACCTCAACCGCACCCTCGTCCTTTTGGCCGTCATCGAGAAATTCGTGGGCGTGCACATCCGTGCCCTGGACGTGTACCTGGCGGTGGCCGGGGGCCTGGAGGTAAGCGAGCCCGCCGCGGATTTGGGGATCTGTGCCGCCCTCCTTTCCAGCCTGCGGGACCGGCCCATCCCCTTGGACACCGTGATCCTGGGCGAAGTGGGCTTGAGCGGAGACCTTCGCCCGGTGCGCAAGGGCCCCGAACGCCTGCAGGAGGTGGCCAAACTCGGATTCCGTCGCGCCGTGATGGGCCACCAACCCCTCCCCAAAAAGGTGAAACTTGAGGTGGTCCAGGCGAAAACCCTCCGCGAGGGTTTGGACGCCCTGGAGCTCCTGTGACCCCAGAGTCCCAGAGAAAAGGAGAAACGTGATGGACTACATGAGCCGTGTGCGGGCAGCGGCCGCGAGCATTCGCGAACTGGGTTCGCCAAAGGTGGCAGTGGTCCTCGGTTCCGGCCTCTCCGGAATCCTGCCGTTGGCGAAGGAACGGAAGAAGAGCTTCGCTGAGATCCCAGGCTTCCCCGGGCCCACGGTGGAGGGCCATGTGGGGGAAGTGGCCGTGGGCACCCTGGAAGGACGAGAAGTCTTGGTCCAGCGGGGACGCATCCATTTCTACGAGGGGTACGACCTTCCCGAGGTGGTTTTTCCCGTGCGGGCCTATGCCTTGGCCGGGATAAAGGTTCTCATCGTCACCAATGCCGCCGGCGGTATTCGCTTCGGGTTCTTCCCGGGTGATCTCGTCCTCATCGCCGACCACATCAATTTCCTCGGCGCGAATCCCCTGCGCGGGCCCAACTTCGCGGAACTCGGCCCCCGTTTTCCCGATATGTCCGCGGCCTACGATCCCGAACTGCGGAAGCTCGCCCGGGAAGTGGGGACGGAATTGGGCCTGGCCCTCAAAGAGGGGGTTTATCTGGCGGCCCTGGGCCCCTCCTATGAAACCCCGGCGGAAATCCGGGCCTTTCGGTCCTGGGGCGCGGATCTTGTGGGCATGTCCACGGTGCCCGAGGTCCTCGCCGCCCGCCACGCCGGCCTCCGCGTTTTGGGAATTTCGGTGGTTACAAACTTCGCCGCCGGGGTCGCGGCAACGCCCCTCTCCCACGAGGAGGTCCTCCAGGTGACCCGGGAAAAGGCGGCGGACTTGGGACGGTTCCTTTCCGCCCTCATCCCCCGCCTCCCCTTGTGAAGGAGCAAAGATGATCCTGGTCACCGGCGGAGCGGGCTACATCGGCAGCCACACGGTGAAGGAACTCCTCCGCGCCGGCTACGAGGTCGTGGTCATGGATGATCTGCGGAGCGGCCACCGGGAGCTCGTGCTCACGGAGCATTTTGTGGAGGCCGACATTCGCGATCGAAAAGCCCTGCACGAGATTTTTCGGCGCTACCCCATCTCGGCGGTGATGCACTTTGCCGCCCTCACCTCCGTCCCTGAATCCGTCGCCGACCCGGCGAGTTATTACGCCGTGAACCTTATTGGCAGCCTCAATCTTCTTGAAGCCATGCGGGCCTTCGGAGTGAAACGGATTGTGTTCTCTTCTAGCGCTGCAGTTTATGGTGATCCCGTGCGCATCCCTATCCCCGAGGACCATCCCACCCGGCCCAAAAGCCCCTACGGGAGGAGCAAACTCATGGTGGAGGAGATCCTTGCCGATTATGCGCGGGCCTATGGTCTGGGCTACATTTCCCTGCGGTACTTCAACGCCGCGGGCTCCGACCCGGAGGGAACGATCGGGGAATGGCACGTTCCGGAGCAGCACCTCATCCCCATTGTTTTGGAAGCGGCGTTGGGTAAGCGGCCTTACGTGGAGATCTTCGGCACCAACTACGAAACGCCTGACGGCACCGGTGTGCGCGACTACATCCACGTGACCGATTTGGCTTGGGCCCACGTCCTGGCCCTGCGGCACCTGGAGGCCGGGGGAAAAAGCGGGGCGTACAACTTGGGAATCGGCCGGGGATATTCCGTGCGGGAGGTCATCGAGACCTGCGGGAAGGTCACGGGTCGGGAAATTCCCGTGCGGGAGGCCCCGCGCCGGCCGGGCGACCCCGCCCTCCTCGTGGCTGACCCGACGCGGGCCCAACAGGAGCTGGGCTGGCAGCCCCGCTACACCACCTTGCCCCCCATGGTGGAGACGGCCTGGGCTTGGATGCTGCGCCGGGAAAACCAGGGCAAGCGGGACGGAAGCTGAGGAAAAATGACGGAAATGGAGCGGTTTTTGCGGCAGGCGATTCTTCCCCAGGTGGGCTGGGAGGGGCAGCGCCGGCTGGGCGCCACACGGGTACTGGTGGCCGGCTGCGGCGCCCTAGGAACCCACACGGCCGAGGCCCTCCTGCGCGCGGGCGTGCGCCAT
>JBBIVL010000014.1:14968-20371 GCA_037439765.1 Candidatus Bipolaricaulota bacterium | reverse complement strand
ATCATGAAACACCCCGAAAACCCGATGTTCACCTTTTCCGCGGAGGCTGAGATCGTGGTGGCGGATAAACTCTTGCCCAAGCAGGTCGTGGGCCACTGGGATGTAGCAAACAATCGGGCTGACTTTTCACGGCCGTACGCCATCACCTATGAGCGCCTTCTTTGGGCAGCATCGCTCATGGGCCAACTCATTCCCTACACGAACGCCGTGATGACTCCCGAACTGTGGCAAGAGCTGGCTGAGGAGTGGAGCCGCTCAGCGACGCAGTAAAGTGAGGATCAAGGAAAGAACAGCGGAGATGATGAGCATGGAGGTGATGGGAAGGTAGAACACAAAGCCATCGCGCTGGATGCGTATGTCTCCCGGCAGACGCCCCAAGAATGGAAGCTTTTCCATGAGGGTCAAGCCTAAAATAACCAACACGATCCCCAGAACCACCAAAGCTTTTCCCAGCCCGGAAAATTCTGGCAGGAACATGGCGGCTATAATGATAGCAAGGAAGGAGGATGTATGAACGAGGTGCTCCGTGCCATCCGTGAACGCCGTTCCATTCGCGTTTTTCGTCCGGATCCGATCGAGCCGGAGAAGTTGGAGGCCATTTTGGAGGCGGCCCGCTGGGCTCCCTCAGGACGCAACACCCAGCCCTGGCGGCTCGTGGTGGTGGAGTCCAAGGAAAAGCGGGAGGAGCTGGGCCGGGTGGTGACCCAGATGGATATGGTCCGCACGGCCCCGGTAACCCTCGCTATTCTTCGGGACAAGGACGCGGGTTACGACGAGATCAAGGACGCCCAAGCCATCGGGGCCTGCGCCCAAAACATCCTCCTCGCCGCGCACTCCCTGGGGCTCGGCGCGTGTTGGCTGGGCCGGCTCCGCGATCCCCAGGTGGAAAAGATCATCGAGGCCAAGGAGAACGAGGAACTCATGATGCTCATCGCCCTTGGCTATCCCGCAGAGCAACCTCCTGCCCGGGAACGGAAACCCTTGGCCGAGCTCGTGCGCCGGATCTGAAATTCTCCTCACGGAACGAGACTCTCTTGCCTCGTGGGGGGCTAATGGGCTCCTGGGCATTGGGCTGCAACCCCCGACGGGATCCCAAGTCCGGAGAACGCCCTCTCAAATTCTTTTTGAAAATCTTGGGCTAGTTTCGCTGCCCGAGCCCGGTAGGCCTCCCGATCCTGCCACATGCGCTCGGGCCAAAGAAGTGCCTCCGGCACGCCTGGACAGGTTTGGGGAACCCATACCCGGAAGATCCCATCCTCCTCGTAGACCACCGAGTCGAGCTCCCCCAAAAGCGCCGCCCGCACCATCCGCCGGGTCAGGCGAATGTCGATCCTCTTCCCAACCCCATACGGGCCGCCGCTCCAACCGGTGTTCACCAAGTAAACTTTGGTCCGGTAGTGGTGGAGGTACTCCTCCAAGAGGCCGATATAGTCCTGGGGAAGCCGGGGCATGAACGGTGCTCCAAAAAAGCGAGAAAAAGTGGAACGGGGTTCGATTACCCCAATTTCTGTTCCGGCAAGCCGCGAGGTGTAGCCCATGAGGAACCAAAACATGGCCTGCTCGGGCTCCAGCCGGGCGATGGGCGGAAGAACCCCGTGGGCATCAGCGGCGAGGAAAAACATGACTTTGGGATGGTCAGCCAACCCCCGCGGATCGGCATTGCGCAGAAATGAAAGGGGATAAGACGCGCGGGAATTCTCCGTGAGCCGCCGATCGCGGAAATCGAAGGTTCCGTCGGGATAAATCACGGCATTTTCTACGATCGCCCCGTGCTCCAAGAGATCCGCCTCGTGCATCACCGCCCAGTAAATGTCCGGTTCTTTTTCCGGGTCGATGTCGATCATTTTCGCGTAGCATCCCCACTCGAAGTTGAAGATCCCTTCTTCACACCAGCCGTGTTCATCGTCGCCAACCAGCACGCGCTCCGGATCGGTGGAAAGGGAGGTTTTTCCAGTTCCTGAAAGGCCGAGGAAAAGGGCGCAATCTCCGTTCGGGCCTACGTTCGCGGCCCCATGGATGGGAAGGACTCCCACCTCAGGCAACAGGAAATTCATCACGGTGAACATGAGTTTTTTCACGGAGCCCAAGTAGGCCGAGCCGAACACGATTCCGATCCTTTCCACAAAATCCATGACCACGGCGATGTCGGAGGTGCAACCTTTGGCCGGGTCCACCCGGAGCCGCCCTTCGTATTTCTGGGGGTCAAGCTTGTCGTAGGGGAGGGCCAAAAGGGTAAAAGGTTTTTCTCCGAACACGGAATCCCTCGGACCTTCCGGCACAGGGCGGAACATGTTGTCGGTGAAAAGGGCGGTGAGGGCGCGGTCCGTCACCGTGCGCACAAGGAGGGCATAGCGGCTGTGCGCTCCCAAAACGCGTTCGGTGATATAAAGACGGGGCTTTTTCGCCAGCGCCGCCAGCGCATCCTCGAGGATCATCTCGAACGTTTCCACGTCCATGGGGTGGCAATATGGAGAGTGCCAGTCGATTTTCTCGTGGATTTCCGGGCGATCCACGATGTAGGTATCTTCCGGCCGGCGGCCCGTGGACTCCGGCGGGGTCCAGGTGGCCAAAGCCCCGGACTTGCTCACCAACGCCTCCCGCCGGCGAACGGCCTCGGCAATGAGGTCCCGCCGGGAAGGACTGACCCAAATGTTCCCGTGACTTTCCAGAAGCCTCTCCACCTTCATGGCGCCCCCTTTTGCTCGGTGAACACCCAACGCCCAGGGAAGGCCAACCGGATGCCCTCCTCTTCCAATCTTCGCCGTAGTCCCAAGTTGACAGCGTGTCGAGCATCCATAAGTTCCCGAAAGCTTGGGCTCTCCACATAAAAGGCCACTTCAAAAATGAGCCCAAACTCTCCATACTCTTTGAAATGCGCCCGATCAAATCGGGTTTTCGGCACGTTTTCCACCACCTCTTGCACAATGTTCGCCACCCTCCCCAGCTTTTCCCAAGGTGTGTCATAACTCACGGCGAACGTGAAGGAAACCCAGCGCTCCTTGATCCTCGCATAGTCGCGGATCCAGCTACCTAAAAGCTCGGAGTTAGCCACGATAACTTCCTCACCCGACATGCTTCGGATTCTTGTCGTTTTCAATCCAATGCGTTCCACGGTGCCCATGACGGTCGTTGTAGCTATGAAGTCACCGATCAGGAAAGGCTTATCTATCACGATGGCTAAGAACGCAAAAAGGTCAGCCAAAATGCTTTGCGCAGCGAAAGCCACAGCAATGCCCACGATTCCCAGGCCTGCGAGCATCGCCGTGACGTTGACCCCGAGGTTTTGGAGGATCAAAAGGAACACGACCAGCCAGAGGGCGATGCGGAGGAGGAGACCCAAGGAAGAGAGGGTTGTGGCGGCGGCTGCGTCGCCTTCGTCTTTCCTTTTCTCGGCAAGCTTGGTGAGCCAGATCTTGATGAGCCCGCTGCCCCAAATTCCTAACTGGATCCCAAAGATACTCAGGGCCAGGGAACGGATGGCGCGGTTCGCATCCGCAGGGAGTTCCAGGGAAAGCGAGGCGGCAAAGAGGGCTACAACCAAAAGAAAAAGAAAGGAGGTACGGCGGGTGAGTTCCGCCCCGCGTCCCGCCCACGCGGTCCCCCGACGCTGAAACGTCTTTTCCAACGCTTTGGAAACGAGGGTGCGCAGAAGGAGAAGAACCCCCAAGACAACAAGGAGAATCCCCAAGGCCAAAAGCCACGCCCAAAGGGGATTGTCTGCGAAATACTTCCCCAAGAACTCGGCAGTAAACGGGAGCACAGCTTTGTTCCTCATCGCCTCAAGTCTCGCAAAACAGGGGCACGATTTTAAACTGGCGCACGTCCACGAGGCCAAGATCGGTGATTTTGAGGGCCGGGATCACCGGAAGGGCCAAAAAGGAAACGGTCATGAAGGGATCGGGAAGCTTCGTTCCCAGGGACCGCGCGGCGAGGCGGAGCTCCTCACACGCCTCATGCACCTCGGAAAGCGACCGGTCGGACATGAGCCCGGCAATGGGAAGGGCCAGAGCCGCCAAAACTTTTCCATTTTTGATCACGACCTGCCCTCCTCCCAGGTCCGCGAGGGCGGCCACGGCGGCCATCATGTCCGCGTCGGTCGTTCCCACCACCACGATGTGATGGGAGTCGTGGGCCACGGTGGAAGCCAGGGCCCCGGCCTTGAGCCCAAAACCGTGCACCAGGCCAAGGCCCACGTTTCCCGTGCCGCGATGTCTTTCCACTACCGCGATCTTGAGGATGTCCTGCGCGGGATCGGCCACCACCTCTCCATCCACGATCTTCGGCACAATCCATAGCTCTTCCGTCACCACTTGATCGGGGATGATCCCGATGGCCCGGGCTTTTCCTTTCTGCGCGGGAATACGAAAGCTCAAGCGCGAGAGGTCCACCCGCATCGACTTTTGGGGCGGCGGGGGAGAGGGAGGAAGGTCTACGAGGACTCGGCCGGCCTCGGCCACCTTTTTTCCGGCCACATAGACTTCCTCCACCTTGAAGCGGGAAAGATCGGAAAGGACGAGGAAATCCGCGTGGTACCCGGGAGCCAAAGCCCCTAGCCCCGAAAGTCCGTAGGCCCGAGCAGCGTGGATCGTGGCCGAAGCGATGACCAGCTCCGGCGGGGCTCCAAGTTCAACGGCCTTGCGCACCACATCGTCCATGTGCCCCTCGGAGAGAATGGTCTCAGGCTCGCGATCATCCGTGCAGAAATGCACAAAGGGTGCGGAGGATGGGGTGAGGAGGGGGATAAGGGCTTGGAGATCTCGGGCGGTAGTTCCCTCACGGATTAGGATGTGCATCCCCGCCCGCAGTTTCTCGTGGGCCTCGGAAAGATCGGTGCATTCATGATCAGTTCTGGGCCCGGCGCGAACGTACGCCCAGAGATCCGGGCCCAAGAGCCCGGGCGCATGGCCGTCGATGGGCTTTCGCCGCGCTGCGGCAATTTTCTCCAAAAGTTCCGGATCCCCTGCGAGAACGCCGGGAAAATTCATGACCTCCCCAAGGCCGATCACCCGCTCCCAAGAAAGGATCTCCCGAATCTCTTTGGGCCCGAGGATCGCGCCCGGGGTCTCCAAGGGGCTTGCCGGAACGCAAGAAGGGGCCATGAAGAAGACCCGGAGAGGAAGATCGCGGGTGGCCTCGATCATCCAGCGAATCCCATCTAGACCATGAACGTTGGCAATTTCATGGGGATCGGCGATAACAGCGGTGGTGCCGTGGGGAAGGACGGCGCGGGCGAACTCCCGGGGCGAAAGTTTCGAGCTCTCCATGTGCACGTGGGTATCGATGAGGCCCGGGATAACGAATGCTTCAGCTAAATCTCTAACCTCCTTAGCCTTTTCCGTCCCGAAACCCAGGATCCTTCCAGAGCCAATGGCCAAATCGCCGGACAGGAACTGTCCGGAAAAA
>JBBIVL010000014.1:0-14868 GCA_037439765.1 Candidatus Bipolaricaulota bacterium | reverse complement strand
CAGGATCCTTCCAGAGCCAATGGCCAAATCGCCGGACAGGAACTGTCCGGAAAAAACGTCTAAGATCCGCGCCCCACGCAGAAGAAGCTCGGCGTTCACGGGGAAGAGGGTAGCGGATGGGAGCCTGGAGGGCCAGGCCCACTTGACGGGTTTGGCCTGCGGGGCTACAATGGACCGCAATAAATGGAAACAAATGGCAAGAAAGAGATAACGGAGCTGCGCCGCCGCCGCATCCTGGAGGAGCTCCGCCGCCACGGCGCGGTGCGCACCGTGGAGCTCGCCCGCTCCTTCGCTGTCTCCCCCATGACCATTCGCAACGACCTTGCTGCGCTCGCGGAACGGGGGTTGGTGGAGCGCGTGCACGGCGGGGCCATGCTCAAAAGCCCCCTGGCTTCTGAACCTTCCTATTTTGAAAAAACCCAGCTTAACCTCGCGGAAAAGAGGGCCATTGGGCAAAGAGCCGCCTCTCTTGTTGAAGATGGAATGGTCCTGTTCATCGGCAACGGGACGACCACAATGCAAATGGTCCAAGCCCTCAAGGACAACCCGCCCCGTCGGCTCAAGGTTTTTACCAATGCCCTGACCCATGCCATGGAACTTGTGGAGATCCCGGAGGTGGAAGTGTATGTAATCGGCGGGTATCTCCGGGGCGTTTCCTATGCAATGGTGGGCCCCCTGGCCCGCGAAGCCTTGGGTAGCGCCTACTTTGACCGTGCATTCTTGGGAGCCAACGGCGTCTCGCTTGCGCACGGGATTACTATTCCCTCACTTGAGGAGGCAGACACAGCTCGCGAAGTGGTGCAGCGCGCTCGAGAGCTGGTGGTCCTTGCCGACCACACCAAGCTCGGGGCGGTGGCCCACGCCAAGATCGCCGAGCTGGCCACGGTCCACATCCTCATCACCGATGACAAAGCGGCGCCGGAAATCCTTCGCGAGCTGGTGGCGGCGGGTTTGCAGGTTATAACTGCGGAAGAAGGGAGGTGATTGCAGGAGACCCTCAGGTTGAGGAGAAAAGTGGAACACAGAGGTTCGGACTGTATGAATCCGCAAAAGGAGGGAAGGGATGAAAAGGCTAGTTTCGGTGGTGAGCGTGGTTCTTTTGGTGGTGGTTGGGCTCGTAGGCTTCTCCCAGCAGGAGCCGCCTGCGGGGCGCATTGTAATCGAGTTCTGGAACGCCTTCCGCGGTGCGCTAGGGGATACTTTGCAGACGCTCGTCAATGAATTCAACTCCTCTCAGGATAAATACTGGGTCTCCTATGTGTACAAGGGGTCGTACGCGGACACCATGAATGCAGCCATCGCTGCCTTCCAGGCCGGGGAGGCGCCCCATATCGTTCAGGTGTTCGAGGTTGGCACGGCCACGATGATGGCCGCGGAGGGAGCCATTTATCCCGTAGACCAGCTGTTCAAGGACACCGGTGTCCCCCTAAATGCCGACGACTTCATTCCGGCTGTGAAAGGGTACTACAGCTTCCCCGATGGCCGGATGGCCGCCATGCCCTTCAACAGCTCCACTGCCGTACTGTGGTACAACAAGGAGATGTTCCGCGCCGCCGGACTGGATCCGGACAATCCGCCGCGGACGTGGGCGGAAGTGCGGGCCGCAGCGGCTAAAATCAAAGAGGCCGGTGTGGCCGAAATACCCTTGTCCTGCGCCTGGTTCACCTGGACCCAGTTCGAACAGTTTGGTGCCATCCATAACATCCCCTTTGCCACCCGGGCCAACGGATTCGAGGGGTTGGATGCAGTGCTGACCTTGGACCATCCCCTTTATGTGCGGCATATCCAAAACCTTGTGGAGATGAGCCAAGAAGGGCTGTTCGTGTACGGAGGTCGTGACTCTGCTCCCGATGCTCTGTTCCCCGCAGGACAGGCTGCGATGCTGATCGCCTCCTCCGCGTTGCTGGGGCGGGTAAAGCGGGAGGCCCAATTCGAATGGGGTATCACCTATCTCCCCTACTACGACGATTTTGTGCCCGCGCCGTTTAACTCGATCATTGGCGGAGCCGCCCTCTGGGTGTTACGCCGTCCCAACGCCTCCTTAGAGGAGTACAAAGGTGTGGCTGAGTTCTTCCGCTTCCTTAGCACCCCTGAAAAGGCGGGATGGTGGCACATCGAGACCGGATACGTCCCCGTGACCTACGGAGGGTACGAGTATGCCAAGGCGCAGGGCTACTACGACGCCAACCCCGGTGCAGACATTGCCATTCTCCAGCTGGCCCGCACGCCCACCACGGAGAACACCCGTGGTCTCCGTCTTGGGTACCTCCCGGCTATCCGGGTGGTGATCTACGAAGAGATCGAGAAAGCCCTTCAGGGAGAGCAAACGGCCGAACAAGCCCTCAAGAACGTGGTCGCGAGGGGCAACGAACTCCTGCGGGAGTTCGAGGAGCTTTACAAGTAAGCTATCGGGTTATGGGGCCCTGCTGAATGCAGGGCCCCTCCCTGCAAGGGAGGCATGGCATGAAAGCGGCCCCGGTATTCCGCAATCGACTACTTCCTTATCTCTTGATCCTGCCGCAACTTGCGCTCACGGGGGTATTCTTTTTCTGGCCGGCGGCCATGGCCCTTTATCAATCCATGTTGAAGGCCGATCCGTTCGGCCTACGGAGTCGATTTGTGGGCTTGGCCAACTTCATCCGCCTGTTCCATGACCCCTACTACCTAGGTTCGGTACGCCTTTCCTTCGTTTTCGCCGTTCTTATCTCCGTCACCGCAATGGCAATAGCGCTGCTTTTAGCTGTGGCAGCCAACAAACATGTGCGGGGTGCCAAAGTATTTCGCACGATTTTTGTCTGGCCTTACGCCGTGGCCCCGGCAGTTTCCGCAATCCTCTGGGCCTTTCTCTTCCAACCCGAAATCGGAGTTGTAGGGCGTGCGCTGAAGGGGGTGGGGGTAACTTGGAACCCCTACCTAAATTCTCTTCAGGCCCAATTCCTGGTGATCCTGATCGCTGCCTGGAAACAACTCAGTTACAATTTCATTTTTTTTCTGGCCGGGCTCCAGTCCATCCCTCAGTCCCTAGTGGAAGCCGCCGCTGTGGACGGGGCTTCTCCCAGGCACACCTTTTGGCGTATTGTTTTCCCCCTCCTTTCTCCAACCACCTTCTTTCTCACCATCATGAACGTAAATTACTCTTTCTTTGAGACTTTCGGTGTGATCGATGCCTTGACCCAAGGGGGGCCAGGCAAGGCCACAGAAACCCTTGTCTATCGAGCCTACGTGGATGGCAGGGTGAACCTAAACATTGGGCTCTCCGCAGCGCAATCGGTAGTGCTTTTGGCCATCGTTGTTCTCATCACAGCCTTTCAGTTCAAATATGTAGAAAGGCGAGTCCACTATGCGTAAATTTCGCAAGTTGACCGGCCAATTTTTCCCCTATGTGATCCTTGTTTTGGGAGCGGCGTTGATCCTGTTCCCTGTATACCTCGCTTTTGTGGGAGCTTCCTGGGATTCGGCCACCATTGGGCGCGGGCTCATGCCCCTCAGCCCCGGCCCCCATTTCCTCACCAACATGTGGCGGGCTTGGACTGTAGCCAGTGGAGAAAGAGTTCTCAGTATCCCTGTACGCCAAATGTTTTTGAATTCTCTTATCGTGGCTCTCGTGGTCGCTGTAGGAAAAATCCTTGCCTCATCGCTGACGGCCTACGCTGTGGTGTTCTTTCAATTTCCTTTTAAGAACTTGTTCTTCTGGTCGATTCTGATCACCCTAATGCTTCCCTTGGAAATGCGCATCTTCCCGAGCTACCGTGTGGCAACGAACCTTAATCTTCTCAACTCGTACGCCGGCCTGACGCTCCCCCTGATGGTGTCCGCCACCGGCACGCTGGTCTTGCGAGGCGCCTTCCGCTCCATCCCGCGGGAGATGCTCGATGCCGCGCAAGTGGACGGAGCTGGTCCACTGCGATGCTTCTGGCAGATTGTCCTTCCCGTAGTTCGTCCGAATTTAGCTGCCTTATTTGTAATCCTTTTCATCTACGGTTGGAATCAGTATATGTGGCCTCTCCTGATCACCACAAAACCTGCAATGCAAACCATCGTGATCGGAATTGTGCGCATGCTGGGAATTGCAGAAGCCCTGGTAGATTGGGATCTGGTGATGGCCACCGCAGTGTGGGCCATGACCCTCCCGGTTGTAATTGTACTGGTGATGCAACGATGGCTGATCAAAGGGCTCACAGAAACAGAAAAATGATGGAGTTTCTGGGCCTGGCTATCGCCATGGTCACTGTGGGGACCTTAGGATCTTCCCACCCTCTTCAGGTGATAGCCCATCGAGGAGCAAGGTCCCTCGCCCCGGAAAACACGCTGGCTGCAGCCCGCAAGGCGTGGGAAGCGGGGGCTGATGCCTGGGAATTGGATGTGTGGATGACGAAGGATGGCGAACTTGTCCTCGTTCACGACGAGACGTTGGCTCGCACCACCAACGCCCCTGAAATTTTCCCGGACCGTTCGCCCTGGCGGGTGCGGGAGTTCACCCTAGAGGAGATACGCCGCCTGGACGCCGGCTCTTGGTTCCTGCGGGACGATCCGTTCGGCACTTTGGCTACAGGGGACGTCAACCCCAGCGAAGCCGAGTTGTACCGGGGCGAAAAAGTTCCCACCTTGAGGGAAGCCCTTTCTCTCACACGGGATCTGGGACTTTGGGTGAACATTGAGCTCAAGTCCTCCTTGTTCTTCTTGTCCTCCTACGAACGGGAGGTGGTGGAGAAAACCGTAGCTTTGGTGAGGGAATTCGCGCTCACAGACCGGGTGCTGATTTCGTCTTTCAATCATCCCATGATTGCCTACCTGCACGCGATAGCTCCGGAGATCCGCGGGGCAGTACTCGTGTCCACCATGCCTCAGGATCCGCGTCGCTATGCCCAATCGTGGGGGGCGGTAGCCCTGAATCCCAAGCTCACCGCGTACAATTCTGTCCAGGCCTGCATGCTCAAAGAGGCAGGATTGGCCGTCTATGTGTGGACCGTAAACGAGCCCAAAGATCTGGAGCGCTTGGTGCAAGACCCGTGCGTGGCCGGGATCATTACCGACTGGCCTCAGGTCCTTTCGGCCATGTGCGGTCGGGCAAGACCGAGGAGGTGAGAGCCGGGAAAGAAGCGCAACGAAGTGGAGGGCTGTGAAGAACTAGACCTCGGAAAAAACAAAGGAGGGAGAAATGAGACGGATTTTCGCGGTTCTAGTGCTGGTGGTGGGTGCGGTGAGTTTCGCCTGGGCCAAGACCACGGTGGAGTTTTGGCATGCCATGAGCGGTTCCCGGTTGCGGGCACTGGAGAAGATCGTGGCCGACTTCAATGCTTCCCATCCCGACGTCGAGGTGCGCCCGGTCTTCACCGGAACCTATGAGGAAACCCTGACCAAGTTCATCGCAGCCTATCGGGCAGGAACAGCACCCCACATCGTTCAAGTGTACGAGGTGGGAACGCAGACCATGATCGATAGCGGGGCCATCCTCCCGGTCTACCAGATTCCTGAGATCCTCGGGGAGACCTGGGACTGGGGCCAGTATGTGCGCCCGATCCTGCTCTATTACTCCGTGGACGGCAATCTCTGGTCTTTGCCGTTCAACTCCTCCACGTCCATGCTTTACTACAACAAGGATCATTTCCGCCAGGCCGGGCTGGATCCCAATCGTCCACCCACCACGTGGGACGAGGTGGAGGAGTACGGCCGGAAGCTCATCGAAGCGGGCGTCGTGAAAAACGTGATTTCCTTCGGTTGGCCCGACTGGCAGTTTGAGCAGCAGTTGGCCATTCACAACTACCTCTACGCAGACAACGAGAACGGCCGGAGTGGCCTCGCCACTCGGGTCATGTGGCCCGACGAGTTCAGCGTGAAGGTGTTCGAGACCTGGACCCGCTTGGCTCAGGAGGGGATTCTCATCTACGCCGGCGTCGAGTACGACCCCAACGCCGCCTTCACCAGCGGGGCGATCTCCATGCTTTTGCAATCCACTTCCTCGCTGGACGGGATCATGAAGACGGCAAAATTTGAAGTCGGCACGAGCTTCCTTCCCCGGTTCCCGGGCGAACCGCGGGGGAACTCCGTGGTGGGCGGCGGAAGCCTTTGGGTGCGCAAGGGGCTTTCCCAGACGGAGCTCCGGGCGGTGTGGGAGTTCTTCAAGTACCTGGGCCAGCCCGATGTGGACATCTACTGGCACAAGAACACGGGATACTTCCCGGCCACCAACGCCGCGCTGAAACAGCTCATGGATGAGCGCTGGTTTGCCCAGAGCCCCAACCACCTCACCGCGTTCCTCCAGATCCTCTCGGGCCGCCAGGATAGCGCCGCGGCCCTCGGTGTGCGGCTGGGGCCGTTTGTGGAAATCCGCGACTACATCCGCACGGCTATGGAAAAGGCCTTCTCCGGGGCCCTTTCTCCGGCGGCCGCCCTGGCGGAAGCTGCGGAAAAGGCCAACGCCGCGCTTCTGGAATACCGGTTGGCCCTGGGCAAGTAGTTGGAAAGGGACGGGGGGCCGGAGAGATCCGGCCCCCTTTAGCTTGGAGGTCCTCTGATGGAATCAAAATTCCCAGGCTATCGCTTGCTGCCTTATTTCTTGGTCTTTCCCTCCATAGCCGTCATCCTCGTGTTCCTTGTCGTTCCCTTCGTACAGGCCGTCATCCAATCGTTTTACCAGACCTCGCCCTTTGGCGGAGTTAGCACCTTTGTGGGGATTCGCCAGTACCGACTGCTCTTCTCCGCCCCGGACTATGCGCGCAGCTTCCTGGCCACCTGGTACTTTGCCTTGCTCGTGATCCTGGGCGGGCTGGCATTGTCCCTTTTCCTCGCCGTGTTGGTGACCCGCAAAGTCCGGGGGCTCGCGTTCTACCAGGTGGCCTTCATTTGGACCTATGCCCTCTCCCCAGCGGTGGCCGGCATCATCTGGGCGCTCCTGTTTGATCCCGCGGTGGGCCTGGGGACTTACGTGATTCAACGGCTCACCGGGTTTTCCATGAACTTCACCATCCAAGGGTCTTCGGCGTTGCTCCTCGTGGCGGGGGCCTCCATCTGGAACATGTTGGGCTACAACGTGTGCTTCTATATCGCGGGCCTTCAAAACGTGCCGCGGGAGCTGGAGGAGGCCGCGCGCGTGGACGGAGCCGGACCGTGGCGCACGTTCTGGCGCATCACCTTTCCCATGCTCTCCCCCACCACCGCCTTTCTCGTGTTTGTGAACACGATCTACGCGTTCTTCCAAGTGTTCGGTCTCATCGACATTATGACCAAGGGGGGGCCGGGCGGGGCCACGGAGATCCTCGTGTACAAGCTCTATCGGGACGCCTTCATTCGCGTGCGCTACAACTACGCCTCAGCCCAGTCCGTGGTGCTGTTCCTCATTGTGGCCGCCACCGCTCTGTTTCAGCTCTGGATCTCCACCCGCCGTGCGGTGTACCTGAGGTGAGTCCATGAAAAAGCAAACATTGTATGCGGCGGGATTGCACACCACCCTGGCTCTTATTCTTCTCGGGGTAGCCTTCCCTGTGTATTTTGCCTTCGTGATCGCCACCCACACCTACGAGGATGCCTACGCGTTTCCGCCCAAGCTCTTGCCAGGAGGACAACTTTGGACAAATGTTTCCGAGGCCTGGACTCGAACGAACATGGGCCGCCTCATGCTCAATAGCTCCCTGGTGGCCCTGGCCGTTTCGCTGGGGAAAATCGTGCTCTCGATCCTGGCCGCCTTTGCTTTCACCCACTTCCGCTTTCGAGGGCGGGTGCTCCTTTTCCCCATGTGCATGGTGACGCAAATGCTCCCCTTGCCCGTGCGGATCGTGCCGGCTTACCAGCTCATGGCCAGCTTCCGTTGGCTCAACACGTACTACGCCTTGATCATCCCCTATCTGGCCAGCACCACCGGGATTCTCCTCTTTCGTCAGTTTTTCTTAACTGTGCCCGACGAGCTTCCCGACGCCGCCCGGGTCGACGGCGCTGGTCCCCTTCGCTACCTGTGGAGCGTGCTCGTGCCTCTTTCCAAAACCAACATCGCTGCCCTGTTTGTGATCGAGTTCGTGTACATGTGGAACGAGTACCTCTGGCCCCTCTTGGTGACCACCAACCCCACCCTTCGGGTGGCCCAGATCGGCCTCAAGATGCTCCTCACCACGGAGCGCACCGTAGCGGAATGGAACGTGATCATGGCCGGAACGATTCTCGTCATGCTCCCCCCTCTTGTGGTTCTCATTCTCATGCGCCGCCAATTCGCCCAAGGTATAGCTATGCAGAGCACAAAATGACCCAAGAAGGAAGAAAGACCTGGGCATGGGGCAGTGTAGGCCTGGTAGCGATAATTTGGGCCTCTTCTTTTGTCTTGGTGAAGATGGTTTTGGTCTACTCCGGCCCTTTCACCGTGGGGGGAATCCGCTATTTCCTGGGATTTTTGCTCCTCTTGCCCTGGCTCCGTGTGCATCTGCCTCGCCTCCCCCGCGGAGCTTGGAGGCGGTGTGCTCTCATCGGCCTTGGCCAGTACGTTCTGGGCAATGGCGCGCTTTTCTTTGCGTTGCGCAGCGTTTCGGCCACCGCTGGCTCCCTCACCCAGTCCCTCACACCCGTGCTCGTGTTGGGACTGGAACGCACCCTCCTTCGTGAACCTTTCCCAGGCCTCACCTGGGTGGGCGTGCTCCTCAGCGCCAGCGGGACCGCAGCCTTCCTCATCTTGGGAGGAAAAGCTGTAGCCGACGGGGTCGGCTTGGGATTCCTGGGCCTAAGCCTCTTAGGTTTCACGGTGATGCCCATCCTTGCGAGAGAAACCGCGCGGAATCGCACGATTCCCACCCTGCCCCTCACCGCCCTTCCCCTGGGCATCGGCGGTGCTGTGCTTCTCCTCCTCGGGTTAGCCTGGGAAGGCCTTCCTCATATCCCGCCCGAGGGTTGGGGCCTTCTCCTCATCCTGGCCGTGGTGAACACCGCTTTGGCCTATGTTCTGTATACCCGGGCCCTGGAATCCATAACCGCCACGGAAGCCAACGTGATCTTAAATCTAAGCCCTATTGGCACAGCTTTTCTGGCTATGGCTACGTTGGACGAACAAGTTGCTCTTCCCCAAGGTGTGGCCTTGGGGTTCGCCCTGGGCGGGGTGGGCCTAGCTTTGTTCGGAAAAGGACGGGGCGCGTGAGCTTAAAAGGGTATCTCCTGGACTTGGACGGAACAGTCTACCGTGGGGATCGACTCATTCCTGGAGCTGCCGCGGCCCTGCACGCCCTGCGCGCGCGGGGAAGGAAGGTGCTTTTTGTCTCCAACAAGCCGTTGTACTCCCGCCAGGACTACGCCGAAAAGCTCACCCGCCTGGGCATACCCGCCAAGGAAAGCGACGTCCTCAATTCCTCATTTGTCTTGGCCCGCCATCTGGCCAAGGAGGCTCCGGGCGCCAAGGTGTTCGCCATCGGCGAGCCTCCGCTTTTGGAGGAGCTCCGACGGGCGGGGTTACGGCTCACGGAAAATGCGGGGGAAATCGAGTACGTAATCGCTGCCTTCGACCGCACTTTCGATTACCGTAAGCTCAACATCGCTTTCCAGGCTCTGAAACGGGGAGCTCGGTTCTACGCCACGAATCCGGACCGCACCTGTCCTGTGGAGGATGGGGAGATCCCCGATGCCGCTGGCGTGATCGCTGCTCTCGAAGCCACCACCGGCCGCCGGGTGGAAAAAATTTTCGGCAAACCCTCGCAGTACATGGTGGATGTGGCTCTGGAAGTGTTGGGTCTTCCTCCGCAGGCCTGCGCCATGGTCGGGGATCGGCTGGAAACCGACACCCGCATGGCCAAGGAACACGGCTTGGTGGCCATCCTTGTGCTCAGCGGGGTCACCCGGCCCGAGGATCTGGCGAAATCTTCGATTCGCCCTGATCACGTTCTGAAAAGCATCGCCGAGCTTCCCGAGCTCGACGCGAAACTAGGAGGTGGAAAATGACGGAGGAAAAACGCGTTGCGGTGGAGGATCTGCGGAAATTTGTGGAGGCCGTGTTTTCGCGCTTAGGGGTGGCCGCGGAGGAGGCCCGCATTTGTGCGGACGTGCTGTTGGCCGCGGATCTCCGGGGGATCGCATCCCACGGGGTGAGTCGCCTCCTGCTCTACGTGAACCGCATCAAAAACGGCACCCTTGCCCCAGTGACCCGGCTCAGTGTGGTACGGGAAGGCCCCACCACGGCGGTGCTCGATGCCCAAAACGGGTTAGGCATGGTCGCCGGGTACCGGGCCATGGAGCTCGCCATCCGTAAAGCCCGAGCGTTCGGCCTAGGCGCGGTGGTGGTGCGCAATTCTTCCCACTACGGCATCGCGGGGTACTACGCTCTCATGGCTGCAAACGAGGGGATGATCGGGATGAGCTTCACCAACGCCCGGCCCAGCGTGGCCCCCACCTTCGGCGTGGAACCCATGCTCGGCACGAACCCCGTTGCCTTCGCCTGCCCCACGGATGAGCCTTTTCCCTTTTACTTCGATGCCGCAACCTCCGTGAGCCAGCGAGGGAAGATCGAGGTCCTGGCGCGCGTGGGAGAGCCCACGCCTGTGGGCTGGGTCATCGACCGGGAAGGGAAACCGGCCACGGACTCCCGGGCCATCCTGGCGGGCCTGCCCAAAGATCTTTATGCCTTCCTGCCCCTGGGCGGTGCAGGGGAGGAGCTCGGCGGGCACAAGGGGTACGGACTGGCTACGCTTGTGGAAATCCTATGCTCGGCTCTTTCTGGTGGACCTTTCCTGAAAGAACTTTCCGATCAGGACGAGCAAGGTCGCCCAAAACCCTCGCGGCTGGGTCATTTCTTTTTGGCCCTGGATATCCAGCGATTTCTTCCTTTGGCGGAGTTCAAGAGGCTCGCGGGGGAGATCCTGCGGGCGCTGCGGGCTTCGGCCAAGGCCCCGGGGGCAGAGCGGATCTACACCGCCGGAGAAAAGGCGTATCTCCGGGAGCAGGAGATCCGGGCGAACGGGGTTCCCGTCGATCCTCCGCTGTGGCAGGCCATGGGGAAATTGGCGGGGGAGCTGGGGATCCACCCCCACCCCTTTACCTAATGAAAGCTTTCGCATATAATCGCAATAAAAGGCAACCATGCGCAAGGCTTACCTCGGGGCGTTGGATGCGGGCACCACCGGCGTCCGCTTCGTCATCTTCGACGAAACCGGCTGTCCCGTGGCCTCCGCCTACCGCGAGCTCTCCCTAAGCCTCCCCCAGCCGGGCTGGGTGGAGCAGGACCCCCTGGAGATTCGGGACGCCGCGGTGGCCGTGATCCGGACTGCCTTGGATAGCGCTGGCCTTCGCCCTCAGGACCTTTTGGGCTTCGGGCTCACCAACCAGCGAGAGACGGTGGTCGTCTGGGAAGAGACTACGGGAAAACTCCTGGCGCCGGCCATCGTCTGGCAGGATCGCCGCACGGCCGCCCGCTGCGCCGAGCTCCGCGCGGAGCCCGCCCTCGCCCGGGAACTTCGAGAAAAAACAGGCCTTCTCCCCGATCCCTACTTTTCCGCCACCAAGCTCGAGTGGCTCTTTCGTCGGGAGCCTAGGCTTTTGCGCAAGGCCGAGCAGGGCGAAGCCCGCGTGGGCACAGTGGATAGCTGGCTTCTCTTCTCCCTCACCGGGAAACACGCCACCGATCCCACCAATGCCTCCCGCACCCTGCTTTTCGACCTGCACCGCTTGGCTTGGGATGAAGGTCTTTGCCGATTTTTCTCCGTCCCTCCGTCCTCCCTTCCCGAAGTCCGGCCAAGCCTATCCCTCTACGGGCGGACGCGGAAAGAGGTGCTGGGGGCGGAGATCCCCGTGGCAGGAATCCTGGGCGACCAGCAAGCCGCGCTGTTCGGCCAGGCTTGTTTGGCCGAGGGCGAAGCCAAGATCACGTGGGGCACGGGCGCTTTTCTCCTCCTGAACACGGGAGAAAAACCGGTTTCTCCGCCGGAGGGGATCCTCTCCACGGTGGCCTATACCGCAGAAAACCAGACTTGCTATGCGCTGGAGGGCGCGGTGTTTGTGGCCGGTGCGGCGGTGCAGTGGCTTCGGGACGGACTGGGGATCATCCACGACGCCAGGGAAACGGAAAAGCTTGCCCGAAGTATTTCGGACAACGCGGGTGTCTACTTCGTTCCTGCCCTGGTTGGCCTCGGCGCTCCTCATTGGGACCCCTACGCACGGGGAACGATTTTGGGGCTCACCCGGGGCACGACCCGAGCCCACCTGGCCCGAGCCGCCTTGGAAGCCATCGCCTACCAAACCTGCGACCTCCTTCGAACGATGGAGGCAGCCACACGCTGGAGGATTGAGGAGCTCCGCGTCGATGGTGGCGCGGCCAAAAATGACTTCCTCTGCGAGTTCCAGGCGGGGATTTTGGACATACCCGTGGTCAGGCCGATATTTTTGGAGACCACTGCCCTCGGCGCGGCTTTCGCTTGCGGCGTGGCCCTGGGCCACTGGACCCTCGCGGAAATTCCCCGCCTCTGGCAAGAGGAACGCCGCTTTCTTCCCGGACTCGCAGAGGAGGAACGGGAAAGACTCATCCGCGGTTGGCGGCGGGCCGTGGAACGGGCCAAGGGCTGGGCCAAGGAGGAATAAATGCGCCTCGCCGTGATCGGGGCCGGCGTGGTGGGTGCCCTCCTCGCCCGCGAGCTCTCCCGCTACGAAGCCGAAATCCTCCTGTTTGACCGCGAACCTGAGCCGGGTTTCGGCGTGAGCAAGGCCAACTCTGCCATCGTCCACGCCGGCTTCCACGACGAGCCCGGCACGCTGCGCGCCAAATTTTGCGTTCTCGGCAACGCCTTGTTCCCCGAGGTCTGCGGGGAGCTTGGGGTGGCCTTTCGCCGGACCGGCGCGCTAGTTTTGGCCTTTTCCAAAGAGGAGGAAGACGAACTTCGGAAGCTTTTGGCACAGGGCAAGGAAAACGGCGGTTCCGGGCTGGAAATTCTTTCTCGGGAGGAGGTGGTGGCCCGGGAACCCTGGGTGAATCCGGAAGTACAGAAGGCCCTGTGGGCGCCCACTGCGGGGATCACCGAGCCCTGGGCTCTGGCGCAGGCCGCCGCGGAAAACGCCGCGGCCAACGGAGCCGAGCTGCACCTTGAAGAGGAGCTGCGGGCCATCGTGGTCCGCCACGGTCGGGTTCAAACGATCAAAACGGAGAAGGCGGAATACGCTGTGGATGTTGTGGTCAACGCGGCCGGCCTTTATTCCGATCGCGTGTCGGCCATGGCCGGCGTGCCCAGTCCGCCCATTCTTCCCCGCCGAGGCCAGTACATCCTCCTGGACAAGACCGGGCAAGCCCAAATCCAAACGGTTCTATTTCCCACACCCAGCCCCTTTTCCAAGGGCATCCTCGTCCTCCCCACCGTGGACGGAGGCATCCTCCTCGGCCCCACTGCAGAAGATCTCGCTCCTCAGGACCGGGAGGCCATAGAAACCACAAGGGTGGGCCTGGCCCAGGTTTTGGCGGGCGCGCGCCGGCTTACCCCTAACCTTCCGGCCAATCAAGTTCTGAAGAACTTTTCCGGAGTGCGACCGGTGCCCGCCACCGGTGATTTCCTGATCGGCCCAAGCAGCGTGCGCGGGTTCTATCAGGCCGCGGGCATGTGCTCGCCGGGACTTACCGCTGCGCCTGCGGTGGCCCGGTACCTGGCCCGGGAAGTGATCGCCCCCGATTTGGGCCTGCACCCGAAAGCCAAGTTCGATCCCGTGCGTTCGCCGATCCCCCGCGTGGAGGAGCTCTCCGAGGAGATATGGGCCGAGCTCATTCGCCAGGATCCCCGCTGGGGGAGGATCGTGTGTTTCTGCAACGCCGTTACGGAGGCCCAAGTAGTGGAGGCCATCCGGCGGGGCGCCCGTACTCTGGATGGCGTGAAATTCCGGACCCGCGCGGGTTTTGGCCGCTGCCAAGGGAGCTTTTGCACGGCACGACTCCTGAAAATTTTAGCTGAGGAACTCGGCTTGGCTCCGGAAGAGGTGACGCTGCGCGGCCCAGGATCCTCTCTTGCGGGTGGGAGGGTGCGGCCGTGATCCTGCGGGTGGACGTGGCCGTGGTGGGAGGCGGGGCAGCCGGGATGGCTGCGGCCAAGGCCGCTGCTGCGGCCGGTGCGAAAACCCTTCTTCTCGAGCGGGAGGAACGCCTGGGTGGAGTGTTGGATCAATGCATCCATCCGGGGTTTGGCCTCCATCGCTACCGGGAGGAACTCACCGGCCCCGAGTTCGCCCACCGCCTTCGCACCGAGCTTGAGGCTTCCCCAGCGGAGATCATGGAGGAGGCCACAGTGCTTACCGTTTCACCGGAGCGGGAGTTGCGCGTGGTGAGTCCCCAGGGGTTGGGGCGGGTCCAGCCGAAGGCCTTGGTGTGGGCCGCCGGTGCACGGGAGCGGCCCCTGGGCGCGCTCCTCATCCCCGGCTCACGTCCCGCGGGGATCTTCACCGCTGGACTGGCCCAGCGCCTCGTGAACATCCACGGCCTCCTTCCGGGAAAACGCGCCCTCATCCTGGGGAGCGGGGACATCGGCCTCATCATGGCCCGCCGCCTTTTTCTCGAGGGAATGGAGGTGGTGGGGGTCGTGGAGATCAAGCCCTTTCCCGGGGGCCTTTGGCGCAACGTGGTGCAGTGCTTGGAGGATTTCGGAATTCCTCTCCTCCTCCGCCACACCGTGGCTGAAGTGCATGGGAGACCCCGACTTTCCGGTGTGACCCTGGTGGAGGTGGACGAGGGAGGCCAGCCGCTACCCGGCACGGAGAAATTCGTGGAGGTGGACACCCTCATCCTCTCCGTTGGCCTCATTCCGGAGCTGCGGCCGTTGGCGGGCCTTCTGTCGCCTGGGGCGATGGATCGACCCCTTTCGGTAAATCACCTGTTTCAGGCCGACCCGCCCTGGCTTTTCGCGGCCGGAAATGCTCTGGCCATCTTCGATCTCGTGGACA
>JBBIVL010000013.1:21358-21927 GCA_037439765.1 Candidatus Bipolaricaulota bacterium | reverse complement strand
TTCAAAAGGCGCAAAATGTGCATGACTGTGAGGTCCCCCTCGAGTTTTGGCTCCAGGGCGAGGATCACCTCCTCTGTTCCCTCCTCCTTCACCCGCTGGGCGAGGTGAGCCAAGGCCAAGTCTTCCGGGCCGATCCCGGAGGTGGGGGAGAGAAGTCCACCCAGGACGTGGTAGAGGCCATGGTACTCGCCGGTACGTTCGATCTGTTCCACCTCCCAGGGGCGGGCCACCACACAAATTGTCCTTTGGTCGCGCTTGGGATCGCGGCAGATGGGGCAAAGGCCGCCCTCGGAAAAACCATGGCAGCGGGGGCAGCGGCCCACCTTGGAAAGCCCAGAAAGTGCCCGCATCAACCGTTCCGCTTCCTCGGGCTTGGCCAGAAGGAAAAAGGCGATGCGCTCGGCCGAGCGCCGGCCGATCCCCGGAAGCTTCGCCAACGCCGAAAGCAACTCCTCCAAAGCCGGAATCATGGCTGGATGATCTCCCCCTCCAAAATTTCGGCCAACAGGCGCGCGGCCTCCTCCAGGGTCAGCGGGGTAGGCCCGTCGTTCCCCGCGTAGAGAACCTCC
>JBBIVL010000013.1:0-21335 GCA_037439765.1 Candidatus Bipolaricaulota bacterium | reverse complement strand
AAAAAGGGCTCGGCCGCCTCTTGGAGAGCCGAGAAAACGTCCTTTTCCTTGAGCGACTCGTAATGGAACCGATGCCCCTCGGGAAGGATCACCCGCAGTACCCCGTCTGTGTAGGTGATTTGCGCGGGAGCGAGGAAGACCCCTAAATCTGCGCGTTTTTCCCACGCCGCCTGAAAAAATTCCGCCCAGGGACCATCTTCCCCTTCGGGATGAGGCGTGGGGGGATTCTCCTGTTTTTCAGGTCCGCGCACCTCACCCAAAGCAGAAGCCTCCCTTTCCTGGGGGGCAAGCGTGGAAGGGGAGGGCTCAGGGCGCGCGGGGGCTTCGTGCTCAGCCGGCTGCGGCTGAGCAGAGGAAGAAACCGGCGTGGGCTGGAGCCCACGTGGGCGTTTGGGAGCCCCGCACTTCCCCAGCACAAACAGCTCCAGGTGGAGCTTGCGGGAGAAGGCGCGGGGAAGCTCGGCCCGCAATTCCACTAGTTCCGGAAGGATGGTCAGAAGAGCCTCTTCCCCGGCGATCACCCGGTCCCGAGCCCGGGCGAGCACTTCCTCCACGAACAACGCCAAATCCCGGCCACGTCCGCTCAAATCGGCCACCACCGCGAGCCCTGCGTCAGCATCCTTAGCCAGAAGTGCGTCGAGAAACGCATCGATCTGAGCTTGAGGAGGAAGACCCAAGTAGGCTTCAATACGCTCAGGCGTGATGGGGCCTGCCCGTCCCAGTTGCTCCAACAGCACCAGGGCGTCGCGCAAGGACCCGCCGGAGCGCCGGGCCAGGAACTCCGCTGCGCCTGGGGAAAGCGTGAATCCCTCAGCCTTGCCGATCTCCTCAACTTTCCCAGCAATGAGCTCTTCGGGAATGGGCTGGAGCCAGAACGCCTGACACCGAGAAAGCACTGTGGCTGGAACTTTGTGGGGCTCGGTGGTGGCAAACATGAACAGCACGTGGGGTGGGGGCTCCTCCAGCGTTTTGAGGAGCGCGTTGAACGCTTCCTGGGTGAGCATGTGCACCTCGTCGATGATGTAGACCTTGTACCGAGCTCCCGCTGGCAGGAAGGACACCTCTTCCCGAAGTTGGCGCACCTGGTCAATTCCGCGGTGGGAGGCGCCATCGATTTCCACTACGTCCAGGGATTGTCCGGAGAGGATTCGGACGCAATTGGGGCAGCGGTTGCAGGGCTCGCCGTCTTCGGGAGAAATGCAGTTGGCGGCGCGGGCAAGGATGCGGGCCAACGTGGTTTTTCCCACCCCCCGCTGACCCGCGAAAAGGTAGGCGTGGTGGAGCCGCCCCTGGGCCACGGCCCGCTTGAGCGTGGCCACCACCAGCTCCTGACCCACCACCTCGGAAAATCGCTTCGGCCGCCAGCGCCGGTAAAGGGAAAGCTCCTCCGCCATCGCCTCCAAGGTTAGTCCATTCCCTCCCCTTCAGCCATCCTCTGCCGCCCCACCAAGACCTATCCCCTCAAAGGACCTCGCGAAGGACGCCGTGATCCCTGGGCCTATCGGAGGGGTTCAGGTGGATTCGTTTTCGGGGAGGAGGGCGGGACCACAACCCGTCCCGCCTTCACCACGGCCCACACGAGGTTTTGTCCCATCCAGTATGGGATTTCTTCAAAGCTTTCGGCCTCCCAAATCACGAGGTCAGCCCATTTTCCGGGCTCGATCGAGCCGAGTTCGTGGGCCAAACCCAAGGCCGCCGCGGCGTGGAGGGTCACAGAGGTGAGCACCTCTTCCGCGCTCATTTTCAGTTTGAGCACGGCCAAGCTCATCACGAAGGGAAGGGAGGCCAATGGGCAGGAACCGGGGTTGAAATCCGTGCCCAGGGCCACGGGAACCCCGGCCTCGATAAGTTTTCTTGCGGGAGGATAGGGCTCATCCAGAACGAACGCCGTTCCAGGAAGGAGGACGGCCACCGTTCCTGAGCGGGCCAGGGCGGAGATCCCCTCTTCGGATATATGCAAAAGATGCTCGGCAGAGGTTGCGGAAAGTTCCCCGGCGAGCTCGGCCGCACCCACATGGGCGAGCTCATCGGCGTGGATTTTCAGACCCAACCCGTGTTCCTTCGCTGCAAGAAGGATCCGGCGCGCCTCCTCCACGGAATAAAAGCCGCGGTCGCAGAAGACGTCGCAGAAGCGGGCCAGCCCTTCCTTGGCCACCACGGGGATCATCTCCTCCACAAGGAGGCGGAGGTATTCCTCCCGGGGAATTTCCGGGGGAAAAGCGTGGGCGCCCATGAAGGTGGGGACGATGGTCATGGGAACCTCGTCCTGAAGGCGCCGGATGGCCCGGAGCATTTTGAGCTCGTCCGCGGTGGTGAGGCCGTAGCCGGATTTGATCTCCACGGTGGTGACCCCTTGGGCCAGCATCTGCCGAAGCCGGGGCCGGGCGAGAGCCACAAGTTCCTCTTCCGAAGCTTCTCGGGTGGCAGCCACGGTGACGAGGATTCCGCCCCCTGTGTACCTCTCGCCCCGCGCCCGGGAAAGAAACTCCTGGACCCGGTTCCCTGCGAACACCGCATGGGTGTGAGGATCTACCAAGCCGGGGGTTACATACCTTCCTTCACAATCCAAAACAGGCCCTGAAAATTCCGGAGGAGAACTCGTCCCGATCTGCACGATCCGGCCCGCCCGCACAAGCACATAAGCGTCATGCAGAATGCGGATCTCCCCTTGGTGCGCGCCGCCCAGAGTCCCACGGCCCTCTGGAGTGGCAAGCTCTCCGATCCGCCAAAGAAGAAGGTCCACGCTGGGATTCTACCCGTCCGGTATACTCTCGGTGTGCACGAGCTGGATGGACATCTGACGGCGGAGATCGCGGAGGCCGTTATTTTCCGAGAAAAACCTGTGGCCTTATCCCCGAAAGCCCGGGAGAATCTCTCCGCTTCTCACCAGGCCTTGTTGGCTATCCTAGAACGGGACGTGCCCATCTACGGGGTGAACACGGGGTTTGGCGCCCTTTCCCGCGTGCGGGTGCCAAAAACCGAGCTTTCTGAGTTGCAGCGGAATCTTGTGCGGTCCCATGCCACCGGGGTGGGCGAGCCCCTTCCCGAGCGGGTGGTGCGCGGCGTCCTCCTTTTTCGGGCCAATTCTTTTCTCCAAGGGGCCTCAGGGGTGCGACCGCAACTCGTGGAGCTTCTTTTGGAAATGCTCAACCGCGGGGTTTATCCCGTGATCCCCGCGCAGGGCTCCGTGGGCGCCTCCGGAGACCTTGCCCCCTTGGCCCATGTGGCCTTGGCTCTCCTTGGCGAAGGAAAGGCCCGCTTTCAAGGGGAAGAACTCACCGGGGAAGAAGCTCTACGCCGCGCGGGCCTGCGTCCCCTTTCCCAGCTCCACCCCAAAGAGGGCTTGGCCTTGCTCAACGGAACTTCCGTAATGCTCTCCCTTCTTTTTTGCGGCTGGGTTTGGGGGAGGCGTGCCTTTTCCGCGGCCCTGGGGGTGGCGGCCCTCACCTTTCAAGCCCTGAGAGGGCAGACCCAGCCCCTCGATCCCCGGCTTCACGCCCTTCGTCCGCATCCCGGCCAACTCCAGGTGGCCCAGACCATGCGCGGGCTCCTTTCCGGAAGCAAACTCACCGATAGTTTTTCTCACGACGTACAGGATCCCTATTCTTTGAGGTGCCTGCCCCAAATCCTTGGGCCGGTGTGGGAGATCTTGGAGAGCGTGAGAAAAACGCTGGAGATCGAGATGAACGCGACGACGGACAATCCCCTCATCCTTCCCGAGGGCGAGGCTCTCTGCGGTGGGAATTTTCACGGACAAATCCTTGCTCTGGCGGCGGAGGAGCTCGGCCTGGCCCTTTCCGTGTTGGGCAACTCCTGCGAACGGAGGCTTAATTTGCTTCTCAATGGGGAGGAACGGGGACTTCCGCCGTTTTTAGCTCATAGACCGGGGAAAAGTTCCGGGCTCATGCTTTTGCAGTACACGGCCGCCGCCCTGGCCGCGGAGAACAAGGTTTTGGCCCATCCGGCGGCGGTGGACACCATCCCCACCTCCGGCGGAAAAGAGGACCACAATTCCATGGGCGCCACCTCCGCGTGGAAGGCTTTCAAAATCGCAAAGAACGTGATATATCAGGTGGCGTTGGAGGCGGTGGCGGCGCGGTGGGCCGTGGCCCTCCAAGGCGAAGAAAAACTCGCCCCGAGCACGAAAAGCTTTTACGAAAAATTGGCGGAGGTGGTGCCGCCACCGGGCGAGGACCAACATCTGAGCGAAAACATCGCCCGCCTCGCCAGGGAAGTGGAGGAAGGGAGGCTCACCCTCCATGGGATTTAAAGCGGGAACCGTCGCGGTTTTGGGGAAAACCAACGTAGGAAAATCCTCGTTCATCAATGCGGTGATGGGCCGAAAAGTCGTGATCGTTTCTGACCGGCCCCAGACCACGCGCAACCGCATTCGCTGCATTTACACCACCGCGGAAGCCCAGGTGGTATTCGTGGACACGCCTGGCCTTCATCAGCCGATGAACAAACTCTCCGCGCATCTCCTGAAGGAGGCCCTGCGGGCCCTGGCTGGCGTGGACGCGCTCGCCTACATGGTGGAGCCCACCGGCAAGGTGGAAGCCTATGACGAGACCGTGCTTCCCCGCATCCAGTCCCTTCCTTGCCCCAAAATTCTCCTGGTGAACAAGATCGATTTGGCCAAGGGAAACGACCTTCCTGAGACGCTTTTGGCCTACGATCGGTTGGGGATTTTCCACGATTTGGTTCCCATCTCTGCCCAGCGTGGTACCAATGTGGCTAGAGCCCTAGAAGTCATCGTAGGGCATCTTCCCGAAGGCGCGCCTCTCTTCCCCCCAGACCTTCCCACGGACCGGCCCCTGGAGTTCCTCGTGGGCGAGCTCATCCGCGAGAAAATCTTCAACCTCACCTACCAGGAGATCCCCTATGCCACAGCGGTGGTGGTGGAGGAAATGCGCGAGCGGGAGGACAAGCCGCTCCTGGAGATTTATGCCACAATCTACGTGGCCAAGGACTCCCAAAAGGGCATTGTCATTGGCGCGGGCGGGCAAAAGCTCAAGGAGATCGGAAGGTTGGCGCGGTTGGAACTAGAGACCATGCTGGGGAAAAAAGTGTTCCTCTCGCTCCAGGTGAAGGTGAGGCCGAAATGGACGGAGAGCGAGGCGGAGATCGTGCGCCTGACCGGCGACTGATATACTCGGCCCCGATGCCCACCGAAGTGGTCATCACCCCAGTACGGGATTTTTCGGGCTATCGGGCTTGTGAGCGCCTCCAACAAGAGGTGTGGGGATTTCAGCCCATCTCCGTGGTTCCCGATCACCTCCTGCACATGATCGTCCAGGCCGGTGGCCTCCTCTTGGGAGCTTTCGATGGTATCGGCCCTGGCCGAGAGATGCTGGGGTTTTCCCTTTCCATCCTGGGACTTTGGGAGGGGCAAAAGTTGCGCCACCATTCCCTCATGACGGCGGTGAAGCCTGGTTACCAAGACCAAGGTATCGGGGAAAAACTTAAATTTGCTCAGCGGGAGCATGTGCTCAACCAGGGGGTCTCTCTCATTACTTGGACTTTCGATCCGCTGGAATCCCGCAATGCCCATTTCAACCTGAATAAGTTGGGTGGCATCGTGCGCACCTACATCCCCAACTATTTCGGCGAGGACATGCGCGACGAGCGGAATCGCGGTCTTCCGGGAGACCGTTTTCTCTGCGAGTGGTACCTGGAGTCGCCGCGGGTTGCGGCCCGGTTGAGGGAAGCGAAGATGCCGGAACTTTGCTTATCCGAAGTGGAGGTGATCAACCGGACCCAGCGGCTGGCGGGTGGGCAGCGGGCGCCGGCCGGGGGGAGGCTCGGCCTTTCCGCCCCATATCTGTTTTTTGAGATCCCAAGCGACCTTCAGGTCCTGAAGCGGGAGAACTTGGAGGCGGCCAGGGCTTGGCGCGGCGAATGCCGGAAGTTCCTCGTCCCTTACTTGGACGGGGGTTACCTCGTGACCGCGCTGGTGCGCCAGGGCGATCGGAGTTTCCTTCTTCTCGAGCAGAGCGAGCTTGGGGAGGTGCTTGCGCGAGGATGATCAAATTGGAGCGCATGTCCTTGTTTTTGGTGGAGCTCCCTTTGGTGAGCCCCTTCGCCACGAGCTTCGGCGAGGAGCGCGTGAAACACGCGCTTTTGGTGAACCTCGCCGGGGAGGGGATCATGGGGTGGGGGGAGTGCGTAGCCGGCTCAGGACCGTGGTTCTCCCCGGAAACCGTGGAGACCGCGCGCTACCTCATCTCCGAGCATATCAAGCCCCTCTTGAGCGCCCACAAGGTCCTGGAGCACCCCTCCGAGCTCCCCCAGCTTTTTTCATCCATTCGCGGGCATCCCATGGCTAAGGCCGCGGTGGAGGCCGCCGCCTGGGATCTGTTTGCCCGGGCCCAGAAAAAACCACTGTTTCAGGTCCTGGGCGGGGTACGGGAGGAGGTGCCGGCCGGGGTCAGCGTGGGCATCCACCCCGATACCTCCGCGCTTCTCGCCACGGTGGAGAATTTTCTGGCTGAGGGGTACCAACGGGTGAAATTGAAGATAAAACCCGGCTGGGACGTGGAGCCTGTGCGGGCCGTGCGCGAACGTTTCCCCGACATTCTTCTCTCCGTGGACGCCAATGCCGCCTACCGCCTGGACCATGCGGCGGTCCTCAAGGAGCTGGACCGGTTTGGCCTCCTTATGATCGAGCAGCCCCTGGCGTTCACCGATCTTCTGGAACATGCCCATCTTTCCCGGGAGCTTTCCACGCCCATTTGCTTGGACGAGTCCATTGATTCCGCCCACCGGGCCTGGGAGGCCCTGGAAATCGGGGCCTGTCGGATCATCAATGTGAAGCAGGGGCGGATTGGAGGAATCACGGAGGCCCTGGAGATCCACCGTTTGGGGTTGGAGCGAAAAATTCCCCTGTGGTGCGGGGGGATGTTGGAGACCGGGATCGGCCGGGCCCTGAACGTGCACCTGTCCACCCTCCCGGGATTCACCCTTCCCCACGACATCTCCGCCACCAAGCGCTACTTCCGCGAGGACATCGCCGATCCGCCGTTTGAGCTCCAAAACGGGGTCATCCCCGTCCCCCAAAAACCCGGGTTGGGGGTGGAAATCAACTGGGATCGCCTTCTGCGTTCCTGCACCTGGAGCCGGACATGGAAGCTCTGAGGAGGTTTTGATGCGGAAAATCGAGCTTGCGCGCCTCATCGACCACACCGCGTTGGGACCGGATGTGGACCGGGAACGGGTGGAGAAGATTTGTCGGGAAGCCATGCAAAACGGATTTTATGCGGTGTGTATTCCCCCAACCTTCGTTGGCCACGCCCGGCACATACTGCGGGATAGCGGGGTCAAAATATGCACGGTTGTGGGCTTCCCTCACGGCCAACACCGTCCGGAGGTGAAAGCCCTGGAGGCCCGCCTGGCCGTGGAGGAGGGCGCGGACGAGGTGGACATGGTGATCCATGTGCCGGCCCTCAGAACCGGGGATTACGCGTATGTGCTTTCCGAGATTCGGGCGGTGCGGGAGGCCACCCAGAAGGCGGCGCGGCCCATCGTGCTCAAGGTCATCCTTGAGTGCGCCCTCCTTTCGGACGAGGAAAAGGTGGCGGGCGCGATCCTGGCCAAGGCGGCCGGCGCGGACTTCGTCAAGACCTCCACGGGTTTCGGCCCGAGCGGGGCCACGGTGGAGGACGTGGCGTTGTTGCGCAAAACGGTGGGCCCTGATTTCGGGGTCAAGGCCGCCGGCGGAATCCGCGATTACGCCACCGCTGTGCGCATGGTCGAAGCCGGCGCTAACCGCATCGGCGCCTCCCGTTCCCTCGAGATCCTCGCCGGCGCGCCCGACTGAGCTTGGCCGAGCTTGTCCGCGACCGCGGTCTTGTCCTTCACACCCAGGATCACGCGGAAACCGACCGCATCGTCTCCCTCCTCACCGAAGGCCATGGGCAGGTGGAGATCCTGGTCAAGGGCGCCCGGCGCCTGGAGAAAACCTGGGGTGCCACCTTGGACCTCCTCAACCTGGCGGAGCTCATCTACTATCGCCGGCGTACGGGTCTGCATCTCTTGCGAGAAGCCTCCGTGCTCCAAACTTTCCCGGAGATCAAGAAAGACCTTGCCCGGTTGGAAACGAGTTTGGCCTTGGCCCAGTGGGCCCGGGACTTGATTCCCCGAGATGTTCCCGATCCGCGGGCTTTCCGACTCACCCTGAGGTTCCTCCTCGCCTTGGAGAGCGGGGCTGCCCCGGAGGTGCTCCACCGCGCTTACTGCTTGCGCCTCCTGGCCCTGTTGGGTTACCGACCAGTTCTCCAGGGATGCCTTTCCTGCGGAAAAAAGGAGGACCTCACGTGGTCCACGGAACGAGGCGGGCTCCTTTGTCGGGGCTGTGGCGGCGAAGGAGTGGAGGTTCCTCCCCGAGTGTGGCGGGCCATGGAAGCCATGCTGCGGCTTCCCCTCACAGCCCTGAGCCGTCTCCAAGTACCCCAAGCGGATTTAACCGCCATGGACGCGTTGATTCAGCGATTTCGGGAAACCCAGGTGGCGCGCTAGCTTTCCTCCTGAAGGCAAGCTATATTTGAGCTTCATGGAGGTGCAGATCTTTTCCTGCAAGCGGCCGGTGTTTTCCGGCCAGGCCCAGGCCGTGTACGCCAAAAGCCCGGTGGGCTGGTTCGGCATCCTTCCCCGACACGCACCCGCAACCTTCTTCCTCGAGGAAACGCCGCTGCGGGTGGAGCTCCCTGAGGGCGAAAGAAAGTTCCACGTGGTGCGGGGCGTCCTCTACGTGCGGGACAACAAGGTCACCATCGTAGCAGAAGAGGTGCGGGGTGCCTAGAGTTTTTCTCACAGGTTTTGGGGTAGTGAGCCCTCTAGGCGTGGGGCGAACATCTTTTTTCCAGGGCCTGCGGGAGGGGCGGGTGGCTATCCGTCGAGTGCAGGGGGACTTGGATCTGGAGGGCGTAGGAGCGAAGGTCATCGCCCCCTGCGATGGTTTTGATCCGCTGGCCTTTCTTTCGCCGCGCCGGGCGCGGAGACTTGGCCGCGCCTCCCAAATGGCCGTGGTGGCGGCAAAACTGGCTATGGAAGACGCTCGCTTGCAACTGCACGGAACAGGCGCTGTGGTTATTGGCACGGGGATCGGGGCGCTGGAGGTGCTTTTGGAAAACCATGTCTCTTTCCAGGAGCGCGGGCCGGATCGGGTTTCCCCGTTTTTGATCCCCCTCATGATGCCCAATGCGCCGGCCGCGGAGATCTCCATTGAGCTTGGGATAAAGGGGCCGAGTTTCGGGGTGGCCACGGCCTGCGCGGCCAGCACCCACGCCTTGGGCCTGGCCTTTCACATGATCCGGCAAGGCCAGGTGGATTGGGCCCTGGCCGGGGGCACCGAGGCCGTGATCCTCCCCATCGTCTTGGCCGCGTTCGACCGCATGGGCGCCCTCTCCCGCAATCCTGATCCCGAGAACGCTTCCCGGCCGTTCGATCGCGACCGCGATGGCTTTGTACTCGGGGAGGGCGCAGCGATTTTTGTACTTGAGAGCGAAGAATTTCTGCGCGCTAGAGGCGGAGAGGCTTTGGCGGAAATTGTTGGCTTCGGCCAAAGCTCCGATGCCTTCCATATCACCGCCCCATCCGAGGATGGGGAAGGTGCGTTCTTGGCCATGGCCGAAGCCTTAAAAGACGCCGGGCTTTCCCCCGAGGATGTGGACTACGTGAACGCCCATGGCACCTCCACCCCCCTTAACGACCGCGTGGAAACATTGGCCCTAAAGAGGCTTTTGGGCCCAAGGGCTTATGAGGTTCCCGTGAGCTCAACGAAGTCCCAGATGGGGCATCTCTTGGGCGCCTCCGGTGCGGCCGAACTCGGGGCTGTACTTTTCGCGTTTTCGGAGGGCCTCATCCCGGCCACGGTCACCTGGAGGAATCGTGATCCCGAGTGCGATTTGGATTATGTGCCCGGCGCGCCCCGGCCGGGGAAAGTGCGGGTGGCCCTGAAAAATTCCTTCGGTTTCGGCGGCCAAAACGCCTGCCTCGTTCTGTGTGCAGTGTGAAAGGGGAAAACGTGCGAGAAATAAAGGTGGCGGTAATTGGCACGAAATTCATGGGCCGGGCCCATGCCAACGCCTACCACCAGGCCCGGGCCTTCTTCGCCCTGCCCATCCTCCCCGTCCTTTCCTTGGCCTGCGGGACAAACGCCGAAGAGACGCGAAAGTTCGCGGAAAAGTTCGGATTCGCTCAGTACACCACCGATTGGGAAGAGGCTTTGGGCCTAGACCTCGATCTTGTGGATATCTCCGCCCCCAACGATCTTCATGCTCCCATCGCCATTGCCGCAGCTCGCGCGAAAAAAGCGGTGTTCTGCGAAAAGCCCCTTGCCCGCAACCTGAAAGAAGCCAAGGAGATGCTCAAGGCCGTGGAGGAGGCGGGCGTTCCCCACATGGTGTGTTTCAACTACCGATTTTTCCCGGCTATTCAGCTTGCAAAGAAATTCATCTCCGACGGAGCATTAGGGGAACTTCGCCAATTCCACGCCCTTTACCTTCAGGACTGGGGCCTCAGCCCTGGGCTTCCCCTCACCTGGCGGTTTCAGCGGGACAAAGCGGGCTCCGGCGCCCTAGGGGATACGGCCGTGCATATCGTGGATCTGGCTCGCTTCCTCGTGGACGAGATCGCCGAGGTCACGGGGATGCTCACGACTTTTATTCCCGAGCGGCCCCTCCCCCAGGGCGGGATAGGGAAAGTCACGGTGGACGACACCGCCGCATTTTTGGCGCGTTTTCCGACCGGAGCCACCGGGATTTTCGAGACCACCCGTGTGGCCTTAGGCCGGAAGAATTTCATGCACCTTGAGGTGAACGGCTCCCGGGGAAGCCTTTATTGGAACGCCGAGGATCCCAACTGGCTTTGGTTCTATTCCCTGGACGATCCTCCCCATCTTCGGGGTTTCCGGCGAATCCTCGTCACCGAGGAAGAGCACCCTTATGCGAAAAATTGGTGGCCCACCGGCCATATCCTCGGCTACGAGCACTCCTTCGTGCACGCCGTGGTGGAGCTGCTTTCTGCTATCCACGAAGGCCGCACACCCAGCCCAAGCTTTATGGACGGGGTGAGGGCTCAAGCAGTATTGGAGGCCGTACTCCTCTCCGAGGGAAGTCGCCGCTGGGAGAAAGTTCCCGACTAAAACTGGGAGAGGAAACGCAGGTCGTTTTGCCAAAAGAGGCGGATGTCCTCGATCCCGTAGCGGAGCATGGCCATGCGCTCGATCCCCAACCCAAAGGCAAAACCCGTGACCTCCTCGGGGTCGTAACCCACCTCCTCCAGGACCCGGGGATGGACCATGCCCGCGCCCATGATCTCCAGCCACTTCTGCGTGCCCTTCTTTCGAATATGCACTTGGGCCGAGGGCTCGGTGAACGGAAAGAAGTCCGCAGAGAAGCGCATTTCATACCCCGGCCCAAAGAAGGCCCGCACGAATTCACCGATCACCCATTTGAGATGGGCGAAGGTCAAGCCCTTCTCCACCCAAAGAAGTTCCACCTGGTGGAAGACAGGGGAGTGGGTGGCATCGGGATTGTCTCGGCGGAAGCAGCGCCCCGGACAGATGATGCGCACCGGAGGTCTCCTTTCCTTCATGACCCGGATCTGCACGGGGGAAGTGTGGGTGCGGAGGAGAACTCCCTCCCCAAGGTAGAAGGAATCCCACTCGTCCCGGGCAGGATGATCCGGCCCGATGTTCAGGGCCTCGAAGTTGTAGTACTCCGTTTCGATCTCCGGGCCACTGGCCACATCGAAGCCGAGCCGGAGAAAGATCTCTTCGATTTCCAGGCGCACCTGAGTGAGGGGATGCAATTTCCCTAAGGGTCGCCATTTCCCCGGAAGGGAAAGGTCGTAGCGTTCCTGAGCCAGTTTTGCCAGCCTCTCTTTTTCCGCCAAAGCCTCCCTTTTCTCCGCTAAAGCCTGTTCTAGGCGCACCTTCAAAGCGTTCAAAATCCTTCCGGCCTCGGCTTTCTCCTCAGGCGGAAGGTCGCGGAGTGCGGAAAAAAGCTGGGTGAGGGTTCCTTTCCGGCCGAGGATCTGCACGCGCAAAGCCTCAAGTTCCTCGAGGGTTCCCAAATTCGCTGCGGTCTTTTCCCATTGGGCCCAGATCTCCTCCGCTGCCCAGGAAAGCTCGGCGAGAGTCATGGCGGCCAAGTGTACTTTCCCCTCACCCTTTTCCGCAAAGCCCGCTAAAATTCGGCCACCATGAGCACGGTGTGGTTCACGGATTTTTCGGCGTCCCCGGAGATGAACCTCCTCCAAAAGCTACGCGCACTGCTCAGGGAGGCCGGGCTGCCCAAAATTTTCAAGCCGGGTCGACTCGTGGCCATAAAGCTCCACTTCGGGGAACTGGGAAATCTCGCGTACCTTCGGCCCAATTACGTGAGAGTGGCCGTGGACGAGCTCAGGAATCTGGGAGCGAAACCTTTCCTCACCGATGCCAACACCCTCTATGTGGGAACGCGCTCCAATGCTGTGGATCACCTCCTCACCGCCGCGCAAAACGGCTTTGTGTGGGAGGTGGTGGGTGCGCCGGTGATCATCGCCGACGGGCTGCGCGGCACGGACGAGGTGGAGATCCCCGTGGATGGGGAGTATGTGAAGCGCGCGAAGATCGGGGCAGCCGTGGCCCTGGCCGACGCCCTTTTGGTGATGAGCCATTTCAAGGGGCACGAGCAAGTAGGGTTTGGCGGGACCTTGAAAAATTTGGGCATGGGCTCGGCCTCCCGCGCCGGAAAACTTCACCAGCACTCCACTTCCAAGCCCAAGAATCTGGAAGACCTGTGCACGGCGTGCGGCGTGTGCGCCCGCTTTTGCCCGGCCGGGGCCATCACCGTGGCCGACCACGCGCTTATCAACTACGACCTCTGTCTCGGCTGCGGCCAATGCGTGGCCATGTGTACCTTTGGGGCCATGGTCCCCGGCGACGAGGCCTCCGTGGATCTCCTCGCCAAGAAGATCGCCGAGTACGCCAAAGCCGCGCTCAATGGGCGCCCGGCGCTTTTCGTGTCCTTCATCCAACAGGTCTCCCCGGATTGTGATTGCTGGGGAATGAACCGGCCGCCGGTGGCCCCGGACATCGGGATCCTCGCGAGCACCGATCCCGTGGCCATCGATCAGGCCGCGATGGATTTGGTCCTGAAGGCGGTAGGGCACGATCCATTTCGCCGGGCCCATCCCCAGGCGCGCTGGGAGGAGCAGCTGGCCCATGCCGAGCGCATCGGCCTTGGCTCCAGAACTTATGAACTTCGGCCCATCCTCACCGGCCTGGATCGAAAAAGCTCCTGAATTACAATGCCCACACCATGAGCGAATATCTTCAGCGCCGAGAAAACCTCTGGCAAAAAGTGCGGGAATGCGGTGTGGACGCGTTCCTTTTGGTGAACATGGAGGGCTCGGAGCAACCGAACCTCCGATATCTCACGGGCTTCACCGGGACTTTCGGGGTCCTCCTCCTCGTCGAAGAATCCTTGTTTTTCACGGATCCGCGCTATACGGAACAGGCCAAACAGCAGGTGGATTTGGAGGTTTTGGAAGTCCGGGGCCGCTGGCTTCCCCAGGTGGTGGAGAAACTCCGCAGCCTGGGCGCGAAAAAAGTGGGGATCGGTAGCACCCGCACCACGCTCTACCTTTTTGAGGAGCTCAAGAAAGCAGGGGACGGGCTGGAATTCGTGCCGATGGGTTCGCCAGTGGAGGAACTGCGCCGGGTGAAGACGGAGGCGGAGATAAAGAGGATGAGGGAAGCCGTAGCCCTCACGGAAGCCGGTTTGCACTGGATCCTTGGGCGTCTGAAGCCGGGGATGACCGAGCGGGAAGTGGCCTTGGAGTTGGAGTTTTGGTACAGAAAAGAGGGGGCGGACGATGTGGCTTTCGATCTCATCGTGGCCGCAGGCCCCCAAAGCGCCATGCCCCACCACCGCGCTGGGGATCACGTCCTTAAAAAAGGCGAGGTCGTCCTTTTCGATATCGGGGCCCGACTGGACGGGTACTGTGCGGACATCACCCGGGTCGTGGCGCTGGGCACCCCGGATCAGGCCGTGAAGGACGCGTATAAGCTCGTGCTTTCCGCAAACGACGCGGGAATTCGGGCTGTAAAAGCTGGGACCTCCGGAAAGGACGTGGATGCCCAGGCCCGCAAGATCATTGAGGGCGCGGGCTTTGCGGAGAATTTCGGGCATGGACTAGGGCACGGGGTTGGCATGGAAGTGCACGAAGGGCCCAGGCTTTCCACGACCTCGGAGGACGTGCTTGTGCCGGGAAATGTGGTCACGGTTGAGCCCGGCGTTTATTTCCCCGGGAAATTTGGGGTGCGCATTGAGGACATGGTGGTGGTCAAGGAGGACGGAGCGCAGGTGCTCACGGCGTTTCCTAAGGAAGAGTTTCTCACCGTGGGCCGGGGGTGACTGTGGACTTCAAGGTCATTGCTAGACACATCGAGGAAGAACAAGGCATCCCGGTAAACGCGCGGGATGTGGAGCGGATTTTCTCGGCGGTATTAGCCTCCGGGGACATCTGGCGCATTGTGGACCTGGCCGGGCTTCCCATGTTGGCCACCTGCGCCGGGCTTGCAGCGTTCGCCGAACAGGGCTGGGTTCGGTTCACAGGGGGGCGGGTGCTCCTTACCCGGAAGGGAGAGGAAGTGGCCGCGGCGTTGGGCATTGCCGCCGCACAGGAATTGCGTTGCCCGCGGTGCAGCGGCCGCGGCCTGGAACTTACACCGTTTCGCAAACTTTTTCAGGATTTCCAGCGGTTGGTGCAAGACCGGCCAGAGGCGGCCCAACAATTCGATCAGGGGTACGTCACCGAGGAAACCAGCGTGGCCCGCATCGCCCTGGCCTATGTCCGGGGCGACCTCGCGGGAAAAGAAATTCTCGTGCTCGGGGACGATGATCTTGTCTCGTTGGCCGCGGCCCTCACCCGGCTCCCCAAGCGCGTGGCCGTGTTGGATGTGGATCCTCGGATCCTCGTTTTCCTCCGCGCCAAGGCCCGGGAACAAAACCTTGTTCTGGACGTGTATTCGCATGACCTGCGTGAACCGCTTCCGCCCGAGCTTTTGGCGAGGTTCGATACGTTTTTCTGTGACCCTACCGAGAGCCTGCGCGGATACTTGGCCTTTGCCCAGCGGGGGATCTCCGCCTTGCGCGGGCCGGGTTGCGCCGGATATTTGGGCCTTACGCGTCTTGAAGCCTCCCTGCATAAATGGCGCCGCATCCAAATGGCTCTTTTGGAGTCCGGGGCGGTGATCACCGACCTTTTCCCGACCTTCCACGATTACGTGAACTGGCCCTATATCGAGACCATGCGGGCCTGGCCCCATCTTCCCGTGAAGCGTGTGCCCGGGAAATACGAGCCCTGGTACCGCTCGGCCCTCATCCGCATCGAGCTTGTGGAAGAGGGGAAAGTGGAAAACGTGCGGTACACAGGGGACATCTTCACCGACGAGGAGGCCGCGACGACCTGAGGGAAGCCGGTATAATCGCCCGGCCATGGCACGCCCAGCGAAATCGGTCCAGGCGGAGACGGAATCGGTGGTCGCCCTTTCCTGGCCCCTTGTTCCCCGCAAGGTGTTTTTCACGCGCGGCGTGGGGCGGCACCGGGAAGAGCTGCGGTCCTTTGAGCTGGCCCTGCGGGACGCGGGGATCGAAAAACTGAACCTTGTGCATGTTTCCAGCATTCTGCCCCCGGGCTGCAAGATCATCCCCCGCTCCGAGGGCCTCAAGGAAATAAAACCCGGCCAGATCGCGTTCTGCGTGTTTGCCCGCTGCGCTTCCAACGAACCCCATCGCCTCATTGCCGCCTCCATCGGCTGCGCCATCCCCGCGGATCGCCAGGCCTATGGCTACCTCTCGGAGTACCACGCCTACGGGGAAAACGAAAAGCAAGCGGGGGACAAGGCCGAGGATCTGGCGGCCTCCATGCTCGCTTCCACCTTAGGCATCGAGTTCGACGACGAGCTCGTGTGGGACGAGAAAAAAGAGATTTGGAAGATCAGCGGGAAGATCGTGCGCACCATGAACGTGACCCAGTCGGCCATCGTGGATAATAAAGGCTACACTACAGTGGTGGCGGCCGCGGTGTTCCTGTTCTAGGGAGGGAAGATGGCCAACAAGGAAGACTACCTGCGCGAGCCCGTGCGGCACATTGATCCCAAGAGTTTCAATGCCGTGCCCATCCTGGAGGCCATGGCCTTCATGTCCTACCAGGCTCGCAATCTTGCCCGGGCGGCCAAAGTTTACGAGAGGATGCTTTCCGACCGAGACTGCACCATCATCCTCTGCCTGGCGGGCTCCCTCATCAACGCTGGCCTCAAAACCTGCGTGGTGGATCTTGTGCGCCACAACATGGTGGATTGCGTAGTGGCCACGGGCGCCAACATCGTGGACCAGGACTTTTTCGAGGCCCTGGGGTTCAAGCACTACATCGGCCGGCCCGACGTGGACGACGACGAGCTCCGGGAGCTCCACATCGACCGCATTTACGACACCTACATCGACGAAGACGAGCTACGCGTGTGCGACCATACGGTGGCGGAAATCGCCGAAGCCCTCTCCCCTGGGGTCTATTCCTCCCGGGAATTCGTGCGGGAGATGGGCCGGTATCTGGTGGAGCGGGATCTGGGCGTGGATTCCCTTGTGCGGGTAGCTTATGAAAAGGACATCCCCATTTTCATCCCTGCCTTCTCCGACTGCAGCGCCGGCTTCGGCTTGGTTCTCCATCAATGGCGGAATCCCGAGCGCCATGTGGCTATCGACTCCGTCAAGGATTTTCTTGAGCTCACCCGGATCAAAGTGGCAGCCCAGGAGACGGGCCTGGTGATGGTGGGCGGGGGCGTGCCCAAGAATTTCGCCCAGGACGTGACGGTGGCCGCGGACGTCCTGGGATTCCCCGCGCCCATGCACAAATACGCCATCCAGATCACCACCGCCGATGTGCGCGATGGCGGCCTTTCCGGTTCCACCCTGAAGGAAGCGAGCTCTTGGGGGAAGGTGGCTCAAGGCTTTTCCGAGATGGTTTGGGCCGAAGCTACCTTGGTTTTCCCTCTTCTCGTGAGCTACGTCTACCACAAAGGGGTGTGGAAGGCGCGGGCCGAAAAAAGGCTTTCGGCTTGGCTGGAAACCTCGCCCGTGCGGCCCACCCCGTAGCCCGCTGGCCCCTCCCTCATCCCCTCCGTAAAATCCGCGCGTGACCCAGAACCCTTTGGGTGGTCAGACCCGTTTGGGCACATCCCCAAATGGGTCCATTTTTTGGCCCATTCGTGCCCAAGAAGGAGGTGAACGATGCGGGAGCTCGGGAGGCACCTTGTGGTGGAGCTGTGGGGTTGCCAGGCAAATCTGGATGATCCGGAGGCCATCCGCCAGGCCCTGGTGGAGGCCGTACGCCGGGCCGGTGCCACCCTGGTGGACGTGCACGTCCACACGTTCAACCCCCATGGGGTGTCCGGCGTGGCCGTCATCGCCGAGTCCCACATCTCTTTGCACACCTGGCCCGAGCACGGTTACGTGGCGTTGGACGTGTTCACCTGTGGGGAGAAGGTGGTTCCGGAGGCGGCCCTCCAGGTCCTGCGCGAGCTATTCCGCCCCCAGCGCACCCACCTCATCGAGATCAAACGCGGAATCCAAATATGACCGGCGGTAGACGACCGGGGGAAGACTGGCTGTGTGAGGAACAGGAACCGGGCGTCTGGCTCTGTCTGGGCGTCCGCAGGTGGCTCGTCCGCCGGAGAACCCCGCACCAGGCGTTGGACCTGGCGGAAACGGAAGGGCATGGCCGGGTCCTGGCCCTGGACGGGAAATTCATGCTCTCCGAGCGTGACGAGTTTTTTTACCATGAGATGCTGGTGCACCCCGCGCTCTTTGGCCATCCCGCGCCCCAGGAGGTTCTCATCGTGGGCGGCGGGGACGGCGGCGCCTTGCGCGAAGTGCTGCGCCACCCCGTGCAGAGAGTGGTTCTCGTGGAGCTCGACAAAGACGTGGTGGAGGCTGCCAAAGAGTGGCTCCCTTCCGTGCACCAAGGTTCGTTCCATGATCCTCGGGTGGAGGTGACCATTGCCCCCGGAGAAGAATTCCTTCCCCAACACCGGGGAGAATTCGACGTGATCCTTGTGGACTCCACCGATCCGATCGGGCCTGGAGCTGCATTGTTTCAGAAAAATTTCTTCCGGGTTTGCCGGGCGGCGCTGCGACCGGGCGGCCTCCTCGCCCTTCAAGCGGGAAGCCCTTGGCTCCATCCCGAGGAGCTGCGCCAGGTCGTCCACGCCCTTTGGAACCTGTTCCCCCAGGTTCTGCCCTACCTCGGGTTCATGCCCCTCTACCCCACAGGGATGTGGGCCTACGTAGTGGCGGGGGAGGAAGTTCCGATATTTGAGAACATCTCGCGGCGGTTTGGCGAGCGGAACCTATCCACGCGGTACTTCAGCCCCGCGGTGTTTCAAGCAGCCACGGTGCTTCCCCCCTTCGTGGCCCAACTCTTTTCCCCATGCCCCAGCGCTTGAGCTTCCTCGGCACGAATCTGGCGTACGCGGAGGCTCGGGTGGTGCTCCTCGGCGTGCCGCTGGAGCGAACCACCAGTTGGCGGGGCGGCCAAGCCCAAGGCCCCAACGCCATCCGCTCCGCTTCCGATTCCGTGGAATTCTTTTCCCATCACTTCTGCAAAGACGTGCGGGAGGCCAAAATCGCCGATCTTGGGGACCTCGATCCTTACCGAGATTTCGAGGAAATCCTGCGGGAAGAGGAGGTCGAGGTAGCGAGGATTTTGGGCGACGGAAAAATCCCGGTGGTGTTGGGCGGGGAGCACACGGTGGTAATTCCGGCGGTGCGAGCGGCCCGCAAGTTCGGCCCCCTTCAGGTCCTGGCCCTCGATGCTCACACCGATCTTCGGGACGAGTATTTGGGCCTGCGGGTTTGTCATGCCACGGCCCTGCGCCGGGCCAGGGAAATCGTGGAAAACCTGGTCATCGTGGGAGCACGTTCCTTCTTTGGCCCAGATTTGGAGGAACCGGTCTTTGCCACTCCTCAGGATTTCCCTGGGAAACTGCGGCCGGATTTGCCCGTTTGGTTCAGCGTGGATCTCGACGCCCTCGATCCCAGCCTCTGCCCCGGGGTGACCAATCCCGAGCCGGGGGGCCTGTCCTGGGCCGAGTTCGTGGGGATCCTCCGGGACCTCCGCCGATTTCGCGTGGTGGGCATGGATTTGGTGGAGCTCGCTCCTCCCTGGGATCCTTCGGGTGTTTCCGCGGTGTGCGCCGGGAAAATTTTGATTGAGGCCATCGCTGCCCTCTGGGCCTGATTCCCCCCGTTCCTCCCTTAAAATAGGGGTTATAAGGGTCTTCCATGGAGACACAGTGGCTGGAAATCCTGGGCGCCGTGGCCCGGGCTGCCTTGGGCGGAGCCCCGCCCCCCCAATTCTGCCAGGAGGTCCTGGCCCAGCTGCTCCCGGTCTTGGGGCTGGATCTCGGGGCTGTTTATCTCTTGGAAGGCCAGGAATTCCACTTGTTGGCCCATCACGGACTTTCCCAGCCCTTCGCCCTGGCCGCCGCACGCAACCCCCGGGACCACCCCTACCTCGGCCGGGCTCTCACCGAACGCAAGCCCATCGTAGGTCAAGAATTCCGGGATCCCCGGACCCAAGAAGAAGGGATCCGACTCGTCCTCTATGTACCCCTCCTGGTGGGCGATCAGGAGCTGGGCGTATTGACCTTGGGAACCCGCCGAGCGTGGTCCCCCTCACCCGTGGACCTACGGAGCCTGGAGACCGCCGCAGGGGTTTTGGCCCTGGGCTTGGCTCTCGTTCGGAAGCAAGCGGAGACGGAGGAACTCCTCCACAGCTTCCAGCAATTCGTAGAGAACGAGCTCGTGGGCGTCTATGTGATCCAGGACGGCAAATTGGTGTTCGCCAATGAGGGGATGTGCCGGATTGGCGGCTACAGCCGTGAGGAATTCCTGGGCCGAAACTACCTGGACTTTGTGCATCCCGAGGATCAGCCCATGGTCAAGGCCAATTTGGAACGCCGTCTGCGCAACGAGGACCCTCCCAAATCTTACCGTTTTCGCGCCCTGCACAAGAACGGAACCACGCTGACCTTGGAAGTGCAGAGCTGGCGTATTGTGTATCGGGGGCGGCCGGCGGTCCAAGGCATCCTCCGCGACGTGACTTGGGAAGCGGAGGCAGAACGGCTGCGCAGGAGGTTGCTTGCGGTAGCCCAGGAGATTTTGGGTACGGCCAGCCTGACGGAGGTTTTGCGCGGCGTGGCCCAGGCCGTGGTGGAGCATTCCCCGTTCCGCCGGGCCGTGGTTTCCCTCTATGATCTGCGCCACGATCCGCCCCTATCGGGGCCAGTGATGGCCATAGCCACGGCCGGCCTTACCCCCGAAGAGGAGCAAGAACTTCGCGCCCAGGGACCGTTGCCCCCGGAGATGCGCACCCTCGCGTTCCAGGAGCAGTTTTCCCTTGGTCGCTCCTACTACGTCCCCCACGACCGCGCGCCCTGGGCAAGGAACGTGGGGCTTCCCGGGCAGCGTTCCGCGCCCGGTTGTCATCCTGACGATCTCTTGCTGATCCCGTTGCGCGGGCGGTTCGGGATCATCGGCCACATTTCCGTGGACGATCCCCTCACCCCAAAGGAGCCCACCCTGGAGATGCTGGAGCCCTTGGAGCTTTTTGCCGATCTCGCTGCTCTGGCCGCGGAACGTGCCTTCCAAATGGAGGAATTGAAGCGCCACAAAGAGTGGCTTCAGGGAGCCTTCAAGCTTGCCCACGAACTGGCTTCCTTCGAAAGTATCCCTGAGCTCCTTTTTGGGGCGCTGGAGATCCTGCGGCGCGAGGTCCGCTACGAGTTCGGCGCCGTATTGCTGTGCGAGGGGGCCGAGCTGGCAGTGGCGGCCACCTACGCTGACCCAGCAGGGCCGCGGTTCACGGTGGGCCAGCGTCTTCCCTGGGGAACGGGGATGGTGGGCTGGGTGGCGCGGGAGCGGCGGCCGGCCCGGGTAGGCAATGTCTTTGCTGATCCACGCTATGTGCCCCTCCATCCGGGCATCCGCGCCGAACTTGCCGTGCCCATCATGTTTGGACCGGAGCTCCTCGGGGTGTTGGATGTGGAGAGCGTAGAGCTCGAGCGGTTCCGCCCCGAGGATGAGGAGTTTCTTATGGCCGTGGCCGATGTGTTGGCCGTGTCCATCGCTGGCCTTCGCGCCAGGGAAGCTTTAAAGGATTTGAGCTACCGCGATCCCCTCACCAACCTCTACAACCGTCGGTATCTTTTCGAGGTCCTGTCCCGGGAGGTAAGAAGGGACCAGCGCTATGGCCATCCTTTCGTCTTGGCCCTCCTGGATATAGACAACTTC
>JBBIVL010000012.1:14309-22828 GCA_037439765.1 Candidatus Bipolaricaulota bacterium | reverse complement strand
CCCTGCTCGCCCGCTGCCTCCCCGGAATCCTCACCCCTTTCCTTCGAAGAGGCGCTGGAAGTGAGCCGCATCCACTCCGTGGCCGGGCTCCTTTCCCGGGATCGGCCCCTTCTCTGCTGGCGGCCGTTCCGCGCGCCTCATCACACCATCTCCTACGTGGGCATGGTGGGCGGCGGCCACGGCATCCCTGTCCCCGGAGAGATCAGCCTCGCCCACCACGGCGTTCTCTTTTTGGATGAGCTTCCGGAGTTCGACCGCAAAGTTTTGGAGGCCCTGCGCCAACCGCTGGAGGACAGAAAAATCACGGTGGTGCGGGCCGGGGTGAGCGTGACCTTCCCGGCCTCGTTCATGCTGGTGGGGGCCATGAACCCCTGCCCCTGCGGGCATTTTGGGGACCCTCTCCGGCCGTGCCGGTGCCGACCCCATGAGATCGTGCAGTACCGCAAGAAGCTCTCCGGCCCCTTCTTGGACCGTATCGACCTTTTCGTCCATGTGCCCCGCCTCACCAAGGAGGAGCTTCTGGGCGAGGGCGGCGGTGAGCCTTCGGAGGCCGTGCGCAAAAGGGTCACCGCGGCACGGGAGATTCAGGCGAGGAGGTTTTCCGGAAAAATGTATGCCAACGCGGAGATGGGGCCGCGGGAGGTGAAGAAGTTTTGCGTCCTCACCCCGGAGGCCAAGGGCCTTCTGGCCCGGGCCATTGAGCATTTCGCCCTCACCGGCCGCGGGTATGTGCGCACCCTCAAGGTGGCCCGGACCGTTGCGGATTTGGCCGGCTCCGATACCATCGAGCCCGAGCACGTGGCCGAAGCCTTGCAGTATCGGGCGTTTCCGGAGGAGGGTTCGCTGTGAAAAGAGGCGCTTTCTTTGCTGTACTTTTCGGTTTTTTGGCCTGGGCCCAGACCTTTCCCGTGGATCGCCTGGAGATCCTTGGAAACCAAGAGGTGTCCACGGCGGAGATCTTGGCCAAACTTCCCTTCAAGGTCGGAGATGTTGTGGATCGCGAGAAAGTTTTGGCCGGGGCCAAGGCCCTGGAGGACATGGGGTATTTTGCTCAGGTGACCCCGGAAGTGACCTTGGAGGGCGAACGGGTAGTGGTGCGGTACCGAGTGGTGGAGTACCCCGAGGTGAAGGAGATCGTGATCGAGGGCGTTCCTCCGGATCCCCGCGGCGGCAAAACTCTTTGGTCCTGGATCCAAGTTTGGATAAGCCAAATCCTGAGCCCTCCCCGGGTGTACGAGGGCAAGGTCCGGGAGATCCTCTCCGAACACGAGGTGAAGCCCGGGAAGATTCTGAACGCCAAGAAACTGGAGGAGGGTCTTAAGGCCGTACTCGACGAGTACCAAAAGCAAGACATGGGCACCGTGCAAGTGAAGGAAGTTCTTCCCGGGGAAACCCTGGTGATTCGGTTCGAGGAGCTTCCGGTGTTGGCCCACGAATTGCGCGGGCTGGTGACGGTCCCGGAGGCGGAGGCGTTGAAGTACATCGACGTGCCTTTGGGTGAGGTGGGCCGCATCTCCCAAATCCAAAACGCTCTGGGGAAGTTGGCCCGCTCCGTGTATTTTTCCCAAGCCAAGGTGATCCCGGAACTGGTCCCCGGAGGGGTCAAGCTCGTGTGGGAGGTCACCGAACGTCTGGTTCTTCCCACTCCTACGCCCCTCCAGGACTTGGCCGTGGAGGGGGTGACGGTGGTCCCCTCCTCCCGGGTTCCGGAGCTCCTTGGTTCCCTCCCCCCGGGTCCTGCCACCAATGCCGACGTCTTGGCTGCCCTGCGCGGACTCCACGACTACTACCAGCGTGAAGGATTCGTACTCGTGGATTTTGTGGGCATGGGTGTGGAAAACGGGGTCCTGCGGGTGCGGGTGCGGGAAGGCCGGCTTGGCCCGATCGAGGTTAAGGGGGCCACCCGTACGGCGGCATGGGTTATCCTCCGTGTGCTTGGGCTTCAGCCTGGCCAGATCCTCACCGAGGCCAGGCTCGCCGTGGCCCGCCAAAACCTCATGGCTCTGGGGTATTTCAGCGATGTCACCCTCACCCCAAGCTGGAGCGGGGATGAGGTGCTCCTCACCGTGGAGGTGAAGGAGCTGGAAAAACTTGGAAGCATTCAGGGTTCGCTGAGCCTTTCGCCTGAGGGCGGGGGCTTGGTGGGGAACCTCTCGTACTCTCAGAAAAACATCTTCGGCACCGCTCAGGATCTTTCCCTCACCTTCTCCCGCGGGCTTTCTGAACAAACGGACACCACCTGGAGCCTGACTTATGTGGGCCGGTCCTTCCCTGTGTTCCGCCTGGTCCAGCTGGAGCTCTACCGAAAGGAGGAGGAAAATCGGGTCACCCCAGGGGGAAGTGTGCAACTGGCCTATCCCCTGGGGGGCTACCTCGACCTCACCCTGGGGTTCACCAGCGAAGCTCCCCGGAAGATCCCTGAGGAGCCCCTTCCTCCCCGAAATGCCCTTTCCTTGGGCTTGACCTACGACGATCGGGATAGCCCGTTCTTCCCTCGCCACGGGCAGCGCAGCCAAATCGCGGGGGAGAAGGCAGGGACGTTCGCTCCGGGGGTGGAATACTTCTCCCTGCGGCTGGAGACCAGCCGGTTTTGGCCCTGGGATCTTGGGGAGTACCGCTGTGCCCTGGCGGTGCGGGCCCTGCTCCGCACGGGTTGGGATCTCCCCGGGGAGTACAGCTTCACCTTGGGTGGGGTGGACTCCGTGCGAGGGGCGAAGAGGGTCTCCACTGACCGGCTGGCCCTGATCAACGCGGAGTTCCGGGTGGAGCTGGCCCAGGGGGCGTGGTTCGCCCCGTTCTTTGATTTTGGTGCGGATTTGCATGCCGGCCGAGTGAAGATGGCCCTGGGCTTGGAGGTGGCCGTGAACCTGGGCGGCATGTTTGTGCGCCTTTCCGCTTCTTGGCCGAACGACCGGGAACCCACGTGGGTTCCGGCCTTTGAATTCGGGATGAGCCCAATGTTTTGAAAAGGGAGGAAAAAATGAACGGAAGAATCGCTCTATGGATCGTCATCGGCGTGGTGGGAGCCCTGGTCCTCGGGGTTCTCGGGGGGGTCGTGGGCAGCTTGGTCTTGGGCCCGAAATCCGCGGACACTACGGGATTGGCCAAAGATCTAGGCGCATTGCAGACCCGCGTGCAGGCCCTGGAGGGAAAAGTGGCCACCCTGCCCACCACGGCCGGAGGAACGGCCCTCAAAATCGGCGTTGTGGACGCGGAGACCCTGTTCACCCGGGTGTTCCTGCCCCAGGTGGCCACGGAGCGCACGGCGCTCCAGGCCAAGACCCAGGCCCTCCAGGATCTCCAGACCAAGTACGCCCAGGGCCAGATCAGGCAGGACGCCTACCAGCAGCAGTACGCCAAGCTCCAAGCCGAGCACCTTCAGGCCCAAGTCCAGGTGAACATGTCCATGCTCAACAAAATGATCGCCTCCCCGGGATTCGCCAATCTCCGCACCGATCTTCAAAACCTGCGGGACCAAGCCAAGCCCCTGGCTGATCAGGTGGAGAGCCTTGTGAAGCAGGCCCAGGTCACAATCCTTGATTACACCGCCTTCTTCAACCAGCTTCAGCAGCTCCAGACCGCGTTTCAGCAAGTGGATCAGCTTCTCACCCAAGTGGCGGCTGTGAAAATCCTGGAGATCTCCCAACAAGTGGCTCAGGAACAAGGCTTCGATCTCGTGCTGCGCACAAAGGACGTGGTCATGTCCTACCGGGCCCCGGCTATCAGCGAGCTCACTGCCGAGGTGGAAAAGCGCCTGTGGAACCTGTTCCCCGCCGGTTGATGGATATCGAGGAACTGAAAAGGGCGTTGCCGCTGAGCTACCCCTACCTCCTTTTGGATCGGGTGCTTTCCCGCACCGCGGAGGAGGTGGTGGCGCAAAAATGCGTGACCCTAAACGAGCCCTATTTCCAGGGGCATTTCCGGCCGCCTTTCCCCTCGGTCATGCCGGGCACGATGATTTTGGAAGGCATGGCCCAAGCGGCCGGGCTCCTCTTGGGGGAGGGGAAGCTGGCGGTTTTGGCGGAGGTGGAGCGGGCCCGGTTCCGCCGGCCGGTGGTCCCGGGCGACCGCCTCACCTTCCGAGCTAAGGCCCTGCGGCGCCGCGGGCCCGTCCTCCAAGCTCAGGTCCAAGCGGACGTGGACGGCGACCTCGCTGCGGAAGCTCTGGTAACCCTGGTGGTGCGCGATGTGGGAGAAGCTCATTGAATGTGTGCCCAACGTCTCCGAGGGCCGAAACATGGAGTCGGTGGAGGCCATGGCCCAGGCCATCCGCACTGTTTCCGAGGTCCGACTCCTCGATATCCAGTCCGATCCCGACCACAACCGCAGTGTGTTCACCTTTGTGGGGACGCCGGAAGGAGTGACTGAAGCCGTTCTCCGGCTTTTTGCCGCCACTCTTCCCCGCATCGATCTTCGGATCCATCGGGGCGAGCATCCTCGCATGGGCGCGGTGGACGTGGTGCCGTTCGTGCCTGTGCGAGGAGTGGAGATGAAGGACTGCGTGGCCCTGGCCCACAGGGTGGGAAAGGAGATCTGGGAGAAATTCCACGTCCCCGTTTACCTTTATGCCGACGCCGCCACACGAGCGGAACGGCAGGACCTTTCAGAGATCCGCAAAGGCGAGTTCGAGGGTTTCTTCGAGAAGATCAAGGATCCCAATTGGCATCCGGATTTCGGGGACCCTGTGGTCCATCCCACCGCGGGGGTCACCGCCGTGGGCGCCCGGGAATTCCTCATCGCCTTCAACGTGAACCTCGGCACTTCCGACCTTCGCGTAGCCAAAGAAATTGCCAAGGCCGTGCGCTTCTCCTCCGGTGGCCTCCGCTACGTGAAAGCCCTGGGCATGGAGCTTCGGGAGCGCGGGATGGTCCAGGTCTCCATGAACCTCACCAACTTCCGAAAGACCCCACTTCCCCGGGTCTTGGAGCTCGTGCGCCGGGAGGCCCAAAGGTTCGGGGTTCCCGTGGTGGGAACGGAGATCGTGGGTCTCATCCCCGAGGAGGCTCTGGTCCAGGTAGCCGAGTACTACCTGCAACTGGAGAAATTCTCCCTGGGCCAGATCCTGGAGCGCCGGATCGAGGAGGCACTGGGCGCGTGACGGATCTTCCCGAGAAGATCACCGTGCTCGGGGTGGGCCGCACGGGCCGTGCGGTGGTAGCCACCTTGGCGGGCAAGGTCACCCTTTTTCTTTCGGAGAGCCGTCCCCTGTCCCCGGAAGAGAGGGTTTTCCTGGAGGAGCACGGGGTGTCGTTCGAGGAGGGCGGGCACACCCCGGCTTGCCTGGAAACGGATGTGCTCGTGCCCAGTCCCGGTGTGCCTCCGCACGCCCCCGTCGTGCAAGAGGCCCTTCGGCGGGGTATCCCCATTTGGTCGGAGATCGAGCTAGCCTACCGCTTGGCCCGGCCGCGGTTGATCGTGGCCGTGACGGGTACCAACGGGAAATCCACCACCACGGCCCTGGTAGGCGCCATTCTGGGGGCCTGGGGGCTGGAGCCCGTGGTGGCCGGGAACATCGGGACGCCGGCGATCTCCACGGTCGAGGAGGCAGCCGGCCGACCCTGGGTCCTGGAGGTCAGCTCGTTCCAGCTTCTTTGGACGGTGCGGTTCCGAGCTCAGGGAGCGGTCTGGCTCAACTTCGCGCCCGATCACTTGGATTACCATCCTCATCTCGCCCACTACTTCACGGCCAAAGCAAAACTTTTCGCCCGTCAGGAGCCCCAGGATTTCGCGGTGTTGAGCCGGGAGCTTTTGGGCCAGGTGGCGCCCCGGGCCCAGGTCCGGGTGATCGAAGAGGTGGCGTTGCCCCCGGGTTGGGGAGAGAACGCTCCCGAGCATGTGAGACAAAACCTCCGTGCCGCTTGGGCGGTCTGTTCCGCCCTGGAAGAAAGGATGACTCCGCCGCCCTACGAGACCCTGGCCCCGGTACTGCGCCAGCCCCACCGCTTGGAGCCGGTGGGCGAAATCCGGGGCATTCCTTTCTTGGACGACTCCAAGGGGACCAATGCCCATGCTACCTCCGCCGCGTTGCGGGCCATCCCCGGCCCGGTGGTGCTCATCTTGGGCGGCCGCCACAAACGCGGGGGGTACGAGGCCTTGGAGCCCCTTTTACGGGAAAAAGCCCGCGCCTGTGTGCTCATCGGCGAATCCCAAGAATTCTTCGCCCGACTCCTTTCCGCGTGGGGTATTCCCTTTGAGCTGGGCGGCGATCCCCTGGATGCATTGCGGCGGGCCTTTCGCCTGGCCCGGCCGGGGGATACTGTGCTTCTTTCTCCGGCGTGTGCTAGTTTTGACCAATTTCGAGATTACGCACATCGAGGGGCCGCATTCCAAGAGGCCTTTCACCGCCTACAGGAAGAAGCCCCACCTGTCCCCTAGGCCCAGGAAATTCCGCACATTTTGGGCGCACGGACGGCCATAGCCCAGGCCGTTCCTTTCCTTTGGATTCGGGCACTGTGGGCGGACATTAGGGGCGATGCTCGGCCTGGAGGGAAAGGTCTTGGTGGTGGCGGCCTTTTTGGTCCTGGCTGGCCTCATCTTCGTGAGCACGGCTTCTGCCCCGCTGGCGCACCGCCTGTTTGGAGAGCCCTGGGCCTTGCTCCACCGGCAAGCCTTGGCCGTGGGGCTTGGCCTTCTCGCCTTGCTCTTGTTTTGGCAGGTGGACTATCACCGTTGGGCCTCGGTGGACGACCTTCTCCTTGTGGGTGCGTTCCTCCTCACGGGAGCCACCCTCATTCCGCGATTGGGCGCGGGCGGACGCTGGCTCGCGGCAGGCTCGCTGAGTGTGCAACCCTCGGAGTTCGGGAAAATTGCGCTCCTCCTGTACCTTTCGGGTTCCATCGTCCGGCGCGACCGCCTCCTGGAACAGCCCAAACATGGGCTTCTGCCTCACCTCGCCGTGCTCGCCCTCTTTGCCGTCCTTCTTCTTCTTCAACCCGACTTCGGCATGCTCTTCCTCTACGCGTCCCTCACCGTGTTCCTCCTCTGGGTCGGTGGGGTTCCTACCCATCAGCTACTGCTCACGGGACTCTTTACAATTCCTCTGGGCCTGGCACTTCTCTTTTCCGCGCGGTATCGGGCGGAACGTTTTCTGGCCTTTCTCAACCCGGGGGCGTACCGCGACACCGTGGGCTACCAACTCTACCAAGCCCTGTTGGCCATTGGCGCGGGAGGGGTGGTGGGCCGGGGATTGGGGGCCTCCCGGGTGAAGCTCTTCTACCTTCCTGCAGCCCACAACGACTTCGTTTTTGCCGTGGTGGCCGAGGAGATCGGTTTCCTTGGCGTTTCCCTTTTGCTCACTCTTTATGCCGGGCTGGTGGTCCTGGGGCTCCTCGTGGCCAAACGGGCCCCCGACAAACTCGGAGCCCTGTATGCCCTCGGAGCCTCTTTCCTTTTGGGATTGCAAACGCTGCTCAACCTGGGAGTGGTCGTGGGAGTGGTGCCCGTGACCGGGTTGACCCTGCCCTTCCTGAGTTACGGGGGCTCTTCGGTGATGGTGAGCTTGGGGTTGGTGGGGCTCATCTTGGGCGTGGCCCGGGCCGGGCGGGCTTCCCGCGTGGCCCTAGTGGTCCCTGAGGGGTTGCGATGAGGGTTTTGGTGGCTGCCGGCGGATCCGGAGGGCATGTGTTTCCTGCCCTCGCCGTGTTGGAGGAGTTCCACGCCGAGGGTGGGCACGCCCTGGGCTGGATCGGCCGGCCCGAGGGCCTGGAGGCCCGGATCGCCCAAAGCCGGCCCTGGATCGAGTTTCTTCCCCTGAAAACCTACGGCCTTCCCCGTGACCGACCGTGGCTTTGGCTCAAAACCCTGACCGGGAATCTCCGGGCCCTGGCCCAAGCCCGACGCCTTGTGCAAGCCTTTGCTCCAAACGTGGTTTTGGCCATGGGTGGATACCCCTCCGTGGCTCCCGCCCTGGCCGCCAAAAGTTTGGGAATTCCCTTGGCCCTTCACGAGCAGAACGCCGTGATGGGCTTGGCCAATCGGTTCTTGGCCCGGTTTGCCGATGTCGTGCTCTTGGCCTTTCCCCGCACCCTGGGCTCTCCCCGAGTGTGCACCCTGGTTACCGGCACCCCTGTGCGCCGGGAATTCACTGCAGTTCCCCAAGCTTTAGGCCGCGAGCTCCTGGTCCTAGGGGGATCCCTGGGGTCCCGCCGGCTGGTGGAGGTTCTCCTGGCCCTGGGGCCGGAGCTGGCGGCTCTGCCCGGGTTGCGGGTGCGCCTGGTGGTGGGCCGGGCTGGAAATCCAGAGGAATTGGCGCAAAGGCTGCGCCAATGCGGGGTGTACGCAGAGGCCCAGGCGTTTACCGAGCACGTGGCGGAGCTTTTGGCCCATGCCCGGTTGGTGGTGGCCCGGGCCGGTGGTTCCACGGTGGCGGAGCTGGCCTGCACTGGCCGGCCCGCCATTCTCGTGCCGTGGGAAGGCTCCACCGGAGCCCATCAGCAAAAAAACGCGGATTTTCTGGCCCAAGCGGGGGGGTGCTACCTCGTCCGGGAAGCCGACCTAGGTCACGTGCGGCTGGCCCAAGT
>JBBIVL010000012.1:0-14299 GCA_037439765.1 Candidatus Bipolaricaulota bacterium | reverse complement strand
GGACCAACGAAGAAATGCTGCACCGTTTGAGCGCGGCCGTGCGCGCCCAAGCGCGCCCGGAGGCCGCGCGCCACGTGGTGGAAGCGCTCAAAAGCTTGGGAAAGGAACAGGGATGACCGGGGATTACCGCAGGGTGCACTTGGTGGGGATCGGGGGGGACGGGATGGCTGGCCTGGCCCGGCTGTTGTGGCAGGGCGGGGCTGAGGTATCCGGCTCCGATGCGCGCCGCTCCGGGCGGATCCAAGAAGTGGCGGAGTGGGCCAAGGTGTTCCTCGGCCACCGCGCGGAGCACCTTCCGCCTGGGGTGGAGGCGGTGGTGTTTTCCTCCGCAGTGGGCCCGGATAATCCAGAGCTGCGCGCGTCCCCTTTAGCTCTTCCCCGGCTGCACGTGTTGCACCGGCTCCTTCGCCACCGGCAGGTGGTGGCCGTGGCTGGCACCCACGGCAAAACCACGACCACCACTTGGATCACCCATCTTCTGCGCTACAGCGGCCTGGAGCCCGGGCACTATGTGGGCGGCCAAATCCCTGGCCTGCCCTCGGCCACCGCTGGCCGGGACAAGTTCTTCGTAGCGGAAGTGGATGAATCCGACGGCCGTTTTGTCCACTTCTCCGCAGCCTTGACGGTGTTGACCTCGGTGGACGGGGACCACCTGAACAACTATTCCGGTTTCTCCGGGCTGAAGAAGGCCTTCGCCGCTTTTCTGGACCGTTCCGAGCGGATCGTCGCTTGCTTGGACGACCCCGCTGTGGCCGACCTCATTCGCGGGCGCACCAACGTGCTCACCTTTGGGCTTTGCGCCCAGGCCAATTTCCAGGCCCGCGGTGTGCGCTACCAGCGAGAACGTAGCAGTTTTGAGCTTTGGATTTGCGGCCGGCCCTGCGGGGAGGTGGAGGTCCCCGGGCCAGGGTGGCACAACGTGCGCAACGCCCTGGCTGCCTTGGCCGCCGGGCGGGCCCTGGGGCTCCCCCTGGAGCTCCTGCGGGAGGGGCTGCGCCACGCGCCCCGCCCCCATCGCCGCCTGGAAATCCTCGAGGAGAATGGCTACCTGGTGGTGGACGATTATGCCCACCATCCCACGGAGCTGGCCGCGGGGATTTCCGCCCTGCGCCTGGGCTGGCCGGGCCGACGCATCATTGCCGTGGTCCAGCCCCACCGCTATTCCCGCACCGCCCTACTTGGTGCGCAGTTCGGGGAGGTGTTGGCCCGGGCGGACCACGTGGTGGTGACCGAGATCTATCCGGCGTTCGAGCCGCCGCTTCCGGGAATAAGCGGGCGATGTGTGGCCGAGGCGGTGCGGCGGGCCGGGGGCCGGGCCCTGTTCCGCCCGGATTTGAACCAGGCCATGGAGGCCGCCGCCGAGCTCATCCGGCCCGGCGACATCGTGGTGGCCTTCGGCGCGGGAGACATATGGCGATTGAGTCGGGAGATGGCCCGCTCGCTCTCCTCCGGCTCCTAGAGGATCTGCCGGGGGAGCGCCGCCCCAACGAGCCCCTCGCCCCCTACACCACGTTTCGCATCGGCGGGCCCGCCTGGGTCCTGTTCTTTCCCGCCTCGGTGGAGGCTCTGGCCGAAGCCGTGCGCCGGGTCCGCCAGGAGAACATCCCCTACCGGATCCTGGGCGGGGGAGCCAAGGTTCTTTTTCCGGACCGGGGTTTTCCCGGCCTTATCCTTCACACCCGGAATTTGCGCCGGGCACGGGAGACCGAAGGGGGGCTATGGGTGGAACCAGGGTTTCCCATTGCTGGGCTGGTGCGCCGCGGCCTGTGGGTGTTGGCTGGGATTCCCGGCTCCGCCGGGGGTGCCGTGGTCATGAACGCCGGCACCCGCCACGGTTCCATCGCTTCCTATGTGACCTCCGTACAGACGCTCCTTCCTGAGGGTTCCCTGGCCACGCTCTCTCCGGAGGAGTGCGGATTCTCCTACCGGAGCTCGGTGTTTCGGGAGAAACGCCTTCCTGTGCTGGGGGTAGGCCTGCGGCTTCCCGAGGAGCGCCGGCCGGTGGGGGCAATTCTGGCGGAGCGGCGGCGGAACCAGCCCCTGGGATTTCCCTCGGCCGGGTGCGTGTTTCGCAACCCCGGGGACGTCTCCGCAGGTTGGCTCATCGACCGGGCGGGCCTCAAGGGAACTCGGTCGGGCGATGCTCAGGTGTCCGAAAAACACGCGAACTTCATCGTCAATTTAGGGCAGGCCCGGGCAAGCCACGTTCTCCATTTGGTGGAGCGGGTGCAGGATTCCGTATACCGCACCTTTGGCCTCACGTTGACCCTGGAGCTTGAGGTCGTGCGGCCTTGATTCGTGGGCTTCGCTTTTTTCTTTTTTCCCTCATGCTGCTTGTTTTGGGCCTCGTTTCCTTCCGCTGGGGCGGTTGGCTTAAGGTGCGGGAAGTAAAAATCTTGCCCACCCGCTACGTGGCCGTGGAAAAGTTGACAGGCGAAGTTCTTGGGGACAATATACTGCGTTTGGACTTGACATCGTTGCGGCGGGAGATCGTGGGGGACTCACGAGTTCTTGGGCTCGTGGCCAGGGTTAATTTTTTTCTTGGCCGGGTGGAGCTCGAGGTGCGGGAGCGCTCGCCTGTGGCGCGGGTAAAGTTGAGCACGGGGAAAGCGGTGTGGGTGGATCGGGAGGGGGTCATTTTGGAGCCCGCGGGGGAGGCGGCGGTGGTGGCCCAGGCCCAGGGCAACCGGGTGGCAGGGGAAGTGGTGGAGGCCGCGCTGGCGTGGGAGCGCTTGCCGCGCGCATTGCGTGAACGCTATCCCCTTCTGGATCTTTCCGGAGAGGAGGCTTTGGCTCCAGGACACCCTAGCCTCCGGCTTGGTGCGATTTGCCAAGTGCCCGCAAAACTCGGTATCCTCACCACGCTTTGGCGGGCGGGACTGTTAGAGGGGTATGAGCTTGTGGATTTGCGAGGGGACGATTTTGTGATTCTCAAGCGAGGCGGATGAGGACGGTGATGGCATGAAGCGGGAGCGGTTGGTGGTGGGGCTGGACGTCGGCACAACCAAGGTGGCCTGTCTCATCGCCAGCGTGGTAGATGACCTCATCGAGATCATCGGCGTGGGCGTGGCTCCCTCGCGCGGCCTGGAAAAGGGTGTGGTGGTGGACATCGGGCGCACCATCCAATCCATCCGTAAGGCCGTGGAGGAGGCGGAGAACATGGCGGATGTGAAGGTGCGCGAGGCCTACGTGGGCATCGCCGGAAAACATATTCGCTCGATCAACAATTCCGCAATTATTTCCATCGCCCGTGCGGATCGGATCATCACTCCGGAGGATGTGCGCCGAGTGATCGAGGCCGCCCGGGCCATCCCCATCTCCCCCGATCTCCAAATCATCCACATCATCCCCCGCCAGTACATCGTGGATGGCCAAGAGGGCATCACCGACCCCATAGGCATGACCGGGACGCGGCTGGAGGCCGACGTGCACATTGTGCTGGGGTCGGTTACGGCGGTGCACAACCTCGTGCGCTGCGTGGAGGCCGTGGGGATTGGGGTGAAGCAAATCGTGCTGGAGCCGCTGGCCTCGGCCATGGCCGTCCTCTCCTCCGCGGAGAAGGAGCTTGGGGTGATGCTCCTGGACACGGGCGGCGGGACCACCGACATCTCCGTATTCCGGGGCGGCGATATTTGGTTCTCTAAAACCATCCCCATCGCTGGCGAGCACATCACCAACGATATTACGGTAGGGCTGCAAACCCCCATTGAGGAAGCGGAGCGCATCAAAAAAGTCCACGGAACTTGTCTTGTAGATTCCGTGGGCGACGACGAGAAGATCGAGGTGGCCACCTTGGGTGGCGAGGGGACGCGCCAGGTTCCCCGCAAGCGGCTGGCCAAGATCATCGAGCCGCGGGTGGAGGAAATTTTGGACCTAGCCATGCAGGAGGTGGAAGACGCGGGTTATCGCGATCTTATCCCTGCGGGAATGGTGCTCACGGGAGGAACCTCGCTCCTTCAGGGCATTGTGGAGTTTGCCCAGCGTAGGTACGGGATTCCTGTGCGGCGGGGGAGCGTCCCCAAGGACGTTCATGGGTTCCAGGAGATTGTGGAATCCCCGATTTTCGCCACCGGGGTGGGCCTGCTGAAGTTCGCCGTGGAGGGCAAGGATTTCGCTCGGTCCCTGCAGGCGCGGCGGTCCAAGGGGTTGGTGGCCAAGCTGTTCGGGTGGTTCCGGCAGTTCTTGCGTGGTGGATGATGAACGGGGAAAGCCCGGCACGGATTGTGGTAGCGGGGGTGGGCGGAGGCGGCGGGAACGCGGTGAACCGCATGTTCCGCGCGGGGTTGCGCGGTGTGGAACTGGTGGCCATGAACACCGATGCCCAAGTGCTCTCCCTGGTGCAGGCCCACAAGCGTGTGCAGCTGGGTCCCCGCCTCACTGGGGGCCTGGGCGCCGGCGGCGACCCGGAGATCGGACGAAAAGCCGCCGAGGAGTCTCGGGAAGACATAGCCGACGTGTTGGAGGGTGCCGATATGGTGTTCATCACCGCGGGGATGGGCGGCGGCACCGGGACCGGCGGAGCTCCGATTGTGGCGGAAGTAGCCAAGGAATTGGGAGCCCTGACCGTGGCCATCGTGACCCGCCCGTTCACCTTTGAAGGCCCGGCCCGGGCCCAAAAGGCGGAGATGGGCCTTCAGCGCCTGGCCAAAGCCGTGGACGCCCTCATCACCGTGGCCAACGATAAGCTCCTAAAAATTGCCTCCCCCGAGATGCCCCTCACCAAGGCCTTCGAGTTGGCTGACGAAGTCCTGCATCAGGGGGTGCAGGGCGTGACGGAGCTGGTGACCGTCCCCGGGCTGATCAACCTGGATTTCGCCGATCTGGAGGCGGTGCTGCGCGGGGCAGGCACCGCCCTCATGGGCATCGGCGAGGCCGAGGGCGACAACCGCACCCGCGAGGCCGCCCGCCGGGCCATCTCCTCGCCCCTCCTGGACTTCAGCATCAAGGACGCCAAGCGGGCCATCCTCAATATCACCGGAGGGGAAGACCTCACCTTGGAGGACGTGGTGGCTGCCGCAGGCGTCGTGCGCGAGGCCCTGTCCGACCGCGCCGACATTTTCTTCGGAGCCACCATCTGGGAGGGCTTCACCCGCACCCGGGTCACCGTCATCGCCACCGGGTTTTCCGTTGTCTCCTCCACCGAGCCCGTCCAGGAGGAGAAGGCGGTGCTCATCGAGCAGCTTCGCCGGGAGGGCGTACGCGACGATTACGACATCCCGGCTTTCCTCAGACGGGCGAAACCCGAGGGCCTGGTTTAGCCCCGGAACCCGTGGGTCACGGGAAACCGCCAGCCCAGGCCAAACGCCTTGGGCGTGACCTTGAGCACAAGGGGTAGCTGCCGGCGCTTGTACTCCGAGCGATACAGGCGTCGCAAGACCTCGCGCACAACGTTCTCCCCAAATTCGTCCACGAGGTCCTCGGATGCAGCGTTCTGTTCAAGAAGCGCCCGCAGGCACGGATCGACGGCAGCGTAGGGCGGAAGATCGTCCTCGTCGCGTTGGTTCGGCCGAAGCTCCGCGGAGGGAGGACGACGGAACACCTCTTCCGGGATGAGGGGATTGCCGGCTTTCTCGTTGATGTAGCGGCCAAGCGCGTACACGTCCTCCTTCACCAGATCTCCGATGGGGGCCAGGGCTCCCACGGTGTCGCCGTACAGCGTGTTGTAGCCCAGGGCAATTTCCGCTTTGTTCCCCGGGCAGAGCACGATGGCCTCCAAGGCGTTGGCCAAGGCCATGAGGAGGACGCCGCGGATCCGTGCTTGCAGGTTTTCCTCCACCACCCCTTCCACCGGCGCCTTGGCTTCAAGCGTCTTTTTGAGGGCGGCCAACGCGGGCTCGATGGAAAGCTCCACCAAGGGGATCCCCAAGTTCTCGGCCACTTGGGTGGCGCCTTCCTTGGAGAGGGCGCTGGTGTACGGGCCGGGGAGGAACGCGGCCAAGACTCTGTCTGGGCCGAGGGCTTCTCGGGCCAACGCCGCCACCACCGCCGAATCAATCCCCCCGGATAGACCGAGCACCGCCCGCCCCACCCCGTTCTTTTCGCAATAATCGCGGATCCCCAAAACCAAGGCCTGATGGATCTCGGAAATCGTGGGTTCCGGGGGAGGAGGAGCAGGAAGGGCCTGAAGATCCATCCCGTACACCCCCTCCGCGAAGGCCGGGCAGACCCCGAGGAACTGGCCGTCCGGGCGGATCCCAAAGGATCGGCCGTCGAAGATGAGCTCATCCTGGCCGCCCACCAGGTTCACGTAGATCAAGGGGGCGCGGGCTTGAACCGCCCACTTTTTTCCCAGTCCGTACCGCAACTCCGCCTTCCCCCGAAAGAACGGAGAGGCAGAAACGTTGATGAGTAGGTCCACGCCGGCTTGGGCTTGCTCGGCCAACACGCCTTCCGCATACCAAAGGTCCTCGCACACCGAAAGTCCCAGCCTCAGTCCTTCCCATTCCAAAATTTCCGTGGTCTTTCCGGGCTGGAAGTACCGGTCCTCTTCGAACACGTCGAAGGAGGGCAAGCGACGTTTGGCTTGATATCCGATCATTGCGCCGTGGGCCAGGAGGAACACGGCGTTGTGGAGGGCATGGGGGCGCCAAAGAAACGCAGAGGGATCGACGAGGTTACCCGCCGGGTTTGGGACCCGCGCCACGTGTCCGACCACCATGGGCATGGACGCGCTTTCCTTCACCACCTCTTGAAATGCAGCTTCCGCGGCCTCCACAAACCCGCGGCGAAGAAGGAGATCCCGCGGCGGGTACCCCACCAAGCACAGCTCCGGCAGGACGAGGAGGTCCGCGCCTTCCCTCCGGGCGCAAGCTGCGGCCTCCCGGATTTTCCCGAGATTTCCAGCTAAATCCCCGACTTTGGGGTTGAGCTGCCCAAGTGCGATCTTCACAGGGCACGGTGATACCCCACGAACGCGGACCTGTCAATCGAAACCACTCGCTAGCGAGGATGGAAGAAGGTTTCGCCCTTGCTCTTGGATTTCGCCCTCCCTACGCTGGCCTCCGCTATACTTGGGCTTTGCCTAAGCGGCGATTCCCGAGCGGTTCTTCCCGCAGGCGAGGAGAGAAAGGAAGAAGATGTCCTGGACATGGAAATTGGCTTTCGTTCTAGCAAAGGAACTCCCACGCCCCTTGCGGCTTGCTCCTTTTGTGCTTCTGGGACTTGGGGCTTTAACCCTGGGGCCTGGGGTGGCCCAGACTCCTCCTGCTGTTTCTGAGAGTCCCGAACTTCTTTGGCGCGCGGATCGCCCCCTCGGCTGGGAGGATTTCTGGGGATCTCCACCGCCCACATCCCTGCGGGAGACCGAGTCTGCGAAAATCTGGATCGGCCTTACGTATTTCGTCACGTGGGAGATTTCCTTCGATCCCGTTCGCCGGGAATGGGTTGCCCGGCTTGTTCGCTTTTCCACTCAGGCCTACATGGACCGAGCCCGTTCTTGGGCCCTTCCGGACCACCGCCAGCCGGAGCTTCTGCGTCACGAGCAGGGCCACTTCGATATCCTCGAAGTTTTCCGGCGGTGGCTGGAGAAGGATTTCCAGCGTTGGCTGGGGAAGCCAGTAGGCGGGGCCACCCGGGAGGATGCAGAACGCGAGCTGGGAAGGCGGTTAGAGGAGGTCTATCTCCGGATTTGGGCGGCCCATGAGGCTTGCCAAGCCCAGTACGACGAGGAAACCCGTCACGGGCAAGACCTGGGGCAACAGGATGCCTGGGCTCGCCGCATCGCCCTGTGGCTTGGGGAATCCCCGCTTTCCCGGCCGTAATTCCTTCGCCCACCGGAATGGCCCTCTTCTCCGTTCGGAAAAAAGAAGAGAGCCCTTCCGCCCGGGGGAGGTGAGGCGTGAGGTGGAATGGGGTGGGTCTCAGGCGGAAGGGCCTCTATGGTGCCCCCATTATACTCCGTTCATCCCTGGTGTCCACTCTGGTGAGGGAGTTAGGGAAGGTCCGGTACACTCCCCTTGGGCCATGCAGCGCGCTTTTCTCTGGGCCTTGGTGTGTGGAGGAGCCCTGCTCCTCTGTGGGTGCGGGCCGCGGGAACAGGAGAGCGTGGGAACCGCACTCCTGGTGAAGCCAGGCCAATCCCTACAGGAAATCGTCGACCGTGCCCCCTCAGGGGCGGTGATCCGCCTTGCGCCCGGGACGTGGCGGGAAAACTTGCGGCTCACCAAGTCCCTCACCTTGCAAGGGGCCAGCCCGGAGGCCACGGTGCTGGAGGGCCAAAGCCCGGGCCAACCCGTGGTGGGGGTAAGCGGGGAAGTCGTGGTGGAGTTGAAAAATCTTTCCCTCAAGGGCGGTCATGGGGGGTACGCCGGACCTGCGCTGTCCCCAGCGGGGCTGCTTGCCGCGGGGCAAGCCCAGGTGAATTTGGAACGGGTGGAGATCGTGGAAAATAGCGGGGCCGGGATTGTGGCCCGCGACGCCGCCCGCGTGGCTGTGGCGGCGGCAACCCTCGCCAAGAACAACCGCTACGGTGTGGAAGTGTGGGGGCAGGCTCAGGTAACTCTGCGGGATACCCGCTTCCTTGCCAACAAGATGGGCGGGGCCTGGGTGGACGAACAGGGTTTTCTCCAGGCGGAGGCCACGACTTTTGAGGAAAACCTAGGTCCAGGAATTTGGGCTCGCGGGCAGAGCCGGATCCACCTAGTGGCTACGGAGGTACGGGGGAACCAGGGATCAGGAATTCACGCCCAGGATACGGCAGCCCTGGAACTTCGCAGTTGCCGCATTGACGAGAATCGCGAGTATGGCGTTTACCTTGCGGGAGACTCCATTGTGGCGGCCTACGACACCTCCTTCCAAGGCAACTGGTATGGCTTGTACCTCGTGGGTGGCCAGGTGATGTTGGAGGGATGTTCCGTGCGGGCCAATGCCTGGGATGGGATGCGTCTCCGGGGCAGCGCCGTGGCCACGGTCCGCCACACGGAAATGGCGCAAGGCCAGGGTTCGGGCGTGGCGGTGGTGGGTCAAGCTCAAGCGCGTCTGGAATTCAACCGGATTAGGGGGTTCGCCGTAGCCGGAGTCTACGCGTTCTCCGCCTCTCCCGTGGAGGGCGAGGGTAACGAACTGGAAGGCAATGGAGCCCACATCCTGGGATGGGTGGTACCGCACCTCCGCAAGCCCACGGAGACGCCGCGGTATGAAGTGCTGCAGTTTCCCCACCCGGATTTTCCCACCCTCCAGGCGGCCGTGGACGCCGTCCTTCCCGGAGGGATTTTGCAAATTGCGGGAGGAACGCACGAAGCCGCCGTGGTTTTGGACAAGCCTTTGGAAATTCACGCTGCAGGCGATGCGATTTTGCGGGGCCAGGCTGCGGGTCCTGTGATCTCCTTGGTCGCGGGGGGAAAACTGCGGCTTTGGGGAGGGCACCTCACGGGCGGCTCCGACGGTCTCACCATGAGCGCCGGTTCCTCCGCCGAACTTGTGGGCTGCTGGATTTGGGAAAACACCGTGGGCCTGAGGCTTTGGCACGATGCCCAACTGGTGGCCACCCGGGTGAGCATCTCCCGTCATCCCCAGGGCGGCCTTTGGGCCTGGAACGAGAGCCAAGCCCTCCTGGAAGAAGCGACTTTTTACGCCAACGAGTCCTGCGGCATTGGCGCGGGGGGTTCAGCCCACGTGCGCGTGCTCCGTAGCACCTTCGTGGAGAACGCCGGCCAAGCCGCGGTTCTCCTCTTGGACCAGGCCCAAGCCGATCTCCGCGACAACGTTTTCTCCAGAAACAAGGGCTACGGGGTGGATGTGGTGCCCGGTTTTGCGGGGAAGATCACGGGCGGGGGCAACGTGTTCGAGGACAATTGGCGGGGAGCTGTGCGCCTTTCTGAGCTGAGATTCCTGGGGGAGTGAGGCGGGCCCGCACCCGGGCGGCGATGTCCGGTTCCACCGAAAGTTGCCGCCGGGGGAACAGGGCATGGAGCGAGGCCCCGCCGTCGCCAGGAAAGCGGGGGATGAGGTGGAGGTGCACATGGGGGACACCTTGGCCGGCCACGCGGCCATCGTTCAGCCCCACGGTCAGCCCCGGGGCACCCAACACCTCTTGGAGGGCCTGGCCCACCCGCACCGCCACCGCGAACAGGTGGCCCGCCTGGTCCTGGGAAAGCTGGCCCAACCGCTCCACATGCGCGCGGGGTACCACCAGGGTGTGGCCGGGAACCATGGGAAACGCGTCCAAGAAAGCCAACACAGCATCGTCTTGGTACAGCAGATGGGCGGAAACCTCCCCCTGGGCAATCCGGCAAAAGGGACAACTCATAGGATGAGCCGCACGAAGCGGCGACGGCCCACCCGCAGGATCATCCCAGGTTGTACCCGCACGCGGACCTGATCCTCCGGCACCTTCACCCCGTCCAACCAAACCCCGCCCTGGGCCAGAAGCCGCCGCGCCTCCGACTTGGACGACACCAAGCCGGAAGCCACCAATAGCTCCACCGTCGGGACCTCCCCGGCTGCGTCCACCCATTGACCCACGGACACTTCCCGCAGGGCCTCCGGCGGTTTCTCCTCCTCGAACACCCGGCTGAAGTGGGCCTGGGCAGAGTCGGCCTCGTCCACCCCGTGGAGCTGGGCCACGATGGTCCAAGCCAGCCTCTTTTTGGCCTCCTTGGGATGAAGCTGGGCCACGTCCTCCCATTCGATGTCCGTGAGGAGCCGGAAGTATTGAGGCATGAGTTCATCGGGAATGGCCATGATTCTCCCGAACTGCTCCTCGGGTGGATCCGCCAGCCCAATGTAGTTACCCCAGGATTTGGACATCTTTCGCACCCCGTCTGTTCCGACGAGCAAGGGCATGGTCAGGATGACCTGAGGCTCCTGGCCGTACGCTTCCTGGATGTCCCGGCCCACAAGGAGGTTGAACCGCTGGTCGGAGCCGCCCAGCTCCACGTCGGCCTCCACGGCCACGGAATCGTAGGCTTGGGCCAGGGGGTAGAGGAACTCCATGATGGAGATGGGCGAGCCTTCTTGGAACCGGCGAGCAAAATCCTCGCGCTCGAGCATGCGGGCCACGGTGTAATGACTGGTGAGCTTGAGCACGTCGGCAAAGGAGAGTTCGGCCAGCCATTCGGAGTTGTACCGCACCTCCGTGCGGGCGGGGTCCAGGATGCGAAAGGCTTGATCGCGGTAGGTTTTCATGTTTTCCGCGACCGTTTCCGGGGAGAGGGGCTCCCGGGTTTTGGACCGGCCCGAGGGATCCCCAATGCGGGCGGTGAAATCGCCAACCACGAGCACCGCCCAATGCCCCAAATCCTGAAACTGCCGGAGCTTCCGGAGCACCACGGCATGGCCCAAGGTGAGTTCTGGCGCGGAGGGATCGATGCCCAATTTCACCCGCAGGGGCTTTCCTGTGGCGAGGGATCGGCCCAGTTTGCGGGCCAGCTCCTCCCGCGGGAGGAGGGTTTCCACGTGTTTCTCGATCATTCGGAGCTGTTGCTCCACCGCCTCTTGTGGGCTCATGCTCACCTTTCACACGGCCACGGCCGAAACTACCCGATCGTCCGGGTCCACTTGGATGAGGCGCACGCCCCGGGCATAGCGGGAAAAAGTGCTGACCTGGGCCACCTCGAACCGGATGACCTTTCCCACGGCGGTGGAGAGGGCCACTTCGTCGTCTTCGTCCACCAGCACCGCAGCCACCAGTTCCTCTCCGTCGAGTTTGATGCCGATGACCCCTTTCCCGCCCCGTCCCCGCAAGGGCAAGTCCGGAAGGGCCACTCTTTTGCCATACCCGCGGGTCGTGACCAGAAGGAGCTTCTTCCCCTCCGTCGTGGGTGGAAGCCACACCATGGTCACCACATGATCCCCGGGGTCCAGCCGCATGCCGATCACCCCTTTGGAGGGGCGGCGGGTGACCCGGATCTCCTCCTCGGGGAAGCGGATGAGCTGCCCTTGGGCGCTGGCCAGAATCACCTCCCCTTCCCCCTGGGTGAGGGTCACGTCCACGAGGCGATCCCCTTCCTCCGCGTCGTGGGCGATGATCCCCGAGGGCCGGGCATTGGCGTAATCGCCCAGGGCATTGCGGTTGACGATGCCTTTGCGGGTGGCCAACAGGGCGTACCCCTGGGCGTAGTCGGCCACGGGGCACACCGCCCGCACCTCCTCATCTGGATCCATATCCAAAAACTGGCGCAGATTTTTCCCGGGTGAGTCGCGGTCGCTCAGCTCCAACCGAGCTAGAGGCAGCTTGAACACGCGGCCGCGGTCGGTGAAGACCAAAAGATCCTCATGCGTGTTGGCGGGAAGGATCTGGCGGAGGAAATCCCCTTCTTTGGGGCGGATGCCGATGACGCCCTTGCCGCCCCGGCCCTGGGCCCGAAATGCCTCCCGCTCTGTCACGTTCACATAACCTTTGTTCGTCACACAGAGGATCACGTCCACTGCCGGCACCTCTGCGGAGGCAAGGAAGGCAAAATCATCCTGTTCGAGGATCGTGGTACGACGAGCATCCCCGTAGCGTTCGGCCACGTTTCTTAGTTCCTCGCGAACGACATCGTCAAGCTTTTTGGGATCGGCCAAGATCCCCTCGTATTCCTGGATCTTTTTGCGCAAGTCCACCAGCTCTTCATCGATCTTTTGCCGCTCCAGTTTTGTAAGCTGGGCGAGGCGCATGCGCAGCACGGCCTCGGCCTGCTTTTGGGTGAGGCCGATCTCCGCGGCCAGGAGGGCCTCGGCCTGGGAGGGCTCGGTCGCACCCCGCACGATCTCGATCACCTCGGAGAGCCGGGCTAGAGCCTTCTGGAACCCCTCGAGAATGTGGGCCCGTTCTTGGGCTTGGCACAGGCGGAATTGCGTGCGGCGCCGCACCGTCTCCCGCCGGAACGTCAAAAAAGCCTGAAGGATTTGGGGCAGGGAAAGGGTGCGCGGGTTCCCGCCATCGATGACCAAAAAGTGGCAGGAGAAGGTGCGCTCCAGGGGGGTGAGTTTGAAAAGGTGGGCCAAAACGCGCTCGGGGTCCGCCCCCCTCTTCAGCTCCACCACCACCCGCAGGCCTTCCCGGTCGGACTCGTCCCGGAGGTCGCTTACCCCCTCGAGCTCCCCGTCCCTGGCTTTCGCGGCAATGGCCTCGATGATCGCGCTTTTTCGCACCTGATAAGGGATCTCGGTGATGACGATTTTCTCGCCCTCGGCGAAGGCCCGACCGCGCAGGACGAACCGGCCCTCCCCTGTGGTATAGGCCTCGCGAATCCCTTCCTTCCCCACGATGATCCCCCCGGTAGGGAAGTCCGGACCGGGAAGGAATTGGAGGAGTTCCTCCACCGTGGCCTCGGGATGGTCCAGGACGTATAGGGTGGCCTGGATGAGCTCCCGCAAATTGTGGGGCGGGATCTGGGTGGTCATGCCCACGGAAATGCCCCAAGCGCCATTGGCCAGGATGTGGGGAAAGCGCACGGGAAGGACCTCGGGCTCCTGAAGCGAGCCATCGAAGTTAGGGAGGAAATCTACGGTTTCCTCATCCAGCTCCTCCAGGAACTCCATGGTGATGGGGGAGAGCCGCGCCTCCGTGTAGCGCATGGCCGCGGGCTCGTCCCCATCCACGGAGCCGAAATTGCCCTGGCCGTCCACGAGGGGGTAGCGGGTGGTGAAGGGCTGGGCCAGCCCCACCATGGCCTCGTACACGGCCATGTCCCCGTGGGGGTGGTATTTCCCAAGAACCTCACCCACGATGCGGGCGGCCTTGCGATGGGGCCGGTTGGGAGCCAGGCCCAACTCCCGCATCCCGTAGAGGATCCGGCGCTGCACGGGTTTTAACCCGTCTCGCACATCGGGGATGGCCCGGCCCCGGATCACGGAGATGGCATAGTCGATGTACGACTGCTCCATCTCCTCTTCGATGAAGGCCACTTCGATCCGCTCAGCCATAAGCTTTTGATACTACGACAGGATCACGAAAAACGCAAAGTTGTGGGGAAGGACCTAGACGGATACCCTCCCCACGCCATGCGGCGCTGGTGGGGGATTCTCCTGCTGGGGGCTGGTCTTGGGGCCTTTGTCTTCCTCGTGGTCCTGAGCGGGCCCCATGAGGTGTGGGCCGCGGCCCGCTCCCTTCCCGGGTGGGCGCTGTTCCTCCTCTTGGGACTGGAGCTCCTTGGGCTCACGTTCTGGGCGGGAAGTTGGTGGTGTTTGCTGCGGGGCGCAGGAATTCCTGCCCCTCTAGGCTCAACCTGGGCTGCGGCCCTGGCCGGCTATGCCGTGTCTTACCTCACCCCCGTGGCCTATCTGGGGGGCGAGCCCGTGCGGGGCTGGCTCATCGTGCGCCGGACGGGTGGGGATCCAGCTGCCGTGGCCGGCACCTTGGTGTGGGACCGGGTCA
>JBBIVL010000011.1:0-25086 GCA_037439765.1 Candidatus Bipolaricaulota bacterium | reverse complement strand
CGACGCAACAATACCATCGGGATAGGCATTGCTGTCTCCGGACTCGTGGATATCCGCACCGGTCATGAGGTTTTCTCCCCCGTGTTGGGATGGGAAGACGTGGAGCTCAGAAAGATGGTGGAAGAAACTTGCCACCTCCCGGTTCGCGTAGAAAATGATGCCAACGTACTCGCTGTAGCGGAGCTGTTGTATGGCGCGGGGAAGAATTACTCGGACTTTGTTTGTGTTATGGTGGGAGAGGGGCTGGGTAGTGGGATCATTATTGGAGGACGAATCCATCGGGGGGCCTTTGGTGGTGCAGGAGAAGTTGGGCACACGACGATTTCCTACAGCGAAGATGCCCCGATTTGTCGGTGTGGAGAGAAGGGATGTCTTGAGGAATTTTGTTCCAACCGGGCTTTGGACCGGCAAGCCGAGAGCTTGGGCTACTCCAATTGGAAAGCCATGGCTCTGGAAGCCCGTCGTGGCGAGGCCCAGGCGAGGGAGGCGTTTCATCGATTCGGCTACGTGTTGGGTTTAGGGATCAAGAACATGGTCAATGTGATTAACCCCCAAGCAGTGATCATCGGTGGAGAATTGATGGAAGCGAGCGATCTGTTTCTTCGAGTGACAGCAGAAGTTGTGCGTACACATGCTTTTCCCCGAGGGCGCATGGTACCTGAAGTATTGGCGTGGCAGGTAGGGCAAACCGGTTTTCTGTTGGGAGCGGCCGGTTTGGTGGAAGAGGAGTCCTTTAGCTCCCCAATTGCACGCCAAGGAGGGTGGTGACGATGGTGTCCGCACGTGTGAAACGGCTGGGGTTTGTAGGTTTGGTGGTTCTGCTGGGACTTGTCGGAGTTGGGCAGGAACGGCCTGAGGCCATCGCTTGGCAAGTGACCACTCCGATCACCATAGACGGGTCTCTGGAGGAATGGAATAAGAGTTCTCCCGTAATCATTTCCAAAACTTCTCAAGTTGTATTGGGGGGTTACCTTTGGGGCGGGTCTTACGACCTGAGCGGTGTCATTTATATCATGTGGGATGCCGAGAATCTCTATATCGGTGCTGAGATCCAAGATGATGTTCCGTTCACTGCTCGCCCCGGTTTCAAGCCGGATGAGGCAGATAGCATTGGCATCTATCTTAGCACCAATCCCACCGCCGACCCCTCTCGGAAAGTTTATGAACCCACTGATTTCCGAATCCTGCTCATGACCGACGGCTACGACTTCTACACCGCCATCGACCGGGACATGGTCAAGGATCCCATGGGAATCGAAACCGGGGGCATGTACGGGGACGAGCAAGTGATCGAAGGATACGAAGCAGCAGTGGTGGGAACCAAACGGGGTTGTGTGTTCGAGGCAAAAATTCCCTTCGCCGCATTGGCTAGCGAGCGCATTCCCAAATTCATACCAAACTCTGGCCTGAAGGTTGGATTTGATCTAGAACTGAACGACATCGATATGCCCTGTCCTGGTGTTGAGTCTAAGTCCATGGTTTGGCTGGGCTCCGCTGCTATCAGAACTAGCCCCGCGGAGTGGGGCATTCTGATCTTCCAAACCGCAGAATGAATCCTTGGAGGTGGGAACACGATGAAGCCCTTTGTAATTGCGGCTGCAGTGTTTGCGTTCGCCTTGGGGGCATTCGCCGATTACGACCTTGCACACATCACAGCTCTCATAGCCGAAAGCGAGGCTGCGGGTGTGCTCAACGTCTATCACTGGTGGACTGCGGGAGGGGAAAAGGAAGCCATCGAGGCAGCCATTGACATATTCCGAACCCACTACCCCAATGTGCGGGTGGTTCCCAATGCCATCCCTGGCGGCGCCGGGGGTGCGATGGTCATGAAGGTGAAGATCCTCATGGTCACCGGTAACGCACCGGAGAGTTTTCAAGCGCATCCTGGGTATGAGATCCAACCTTATACAGACTCCATGCTGCTTCACCCACTGAACGCTCTATGGGAATACGCGGATATTGCTAACCGGCTACTGCCGGGCATCGCGGAGCTCTGCCGCGTAGGAGCTGAGTACTATGCGGTGCCCATTGGGGTTCACAAATGTAACGTCATCTGGTACAACAAACACCTGTTTCAGGAGTACGGAGTGGTACCTCCCGAGGAACCCGTGACATGGGAGGAGTTCTGGGCTCTCTGCGAAGAGCTTGGGGCTAAACTCCCTCCAGGGAAATACGTACTGGATTTGGGAGACCGCCAAGGTTGGACAGCTACCCATGTGTTTGAAACGATCATGATGGGAATAAGCCCCCAAGTTTACGAAAACTTCGTCAACGGTGTGGCCACCGCTGAGGAAATTGCCCAAGTTCTTGAGGTCTACAAGAAGTTCCTGGGTTATGTAGCCCCGGATCATACGGCACGCCTGTGGTACGAGGCTGCGGGGGAGCTTTACGCCGGCAACGTAGCCATGTACCTTCATGGCGACTGGATAAAGGCGTACTTCGCCTCCCGTGGTTGGGTGTATGCGCAGGATTACGGGGCCTTTTCTGCACCGGGGACGTCGGACAAGTTCGGCGTATGTATTGACACATTCGTTGTTCCAAAAGCTTCCGCCGGGTTGGAAAATGGCTTGCGTTGGGTTTACCTCAGCGCTACGCCCGAGCTTCAGGAAGTGTTCACGCAGCGCAAAGGATCTATCTCTCCTTACCGAGAGTTTCCCACAAATCTATACGATGAGTTGACCCTGGCTTTTTATTATCAAATCTTGGATTCCCAGACGCTTGTTTACCCGAGCTTCACCCATGGCACCGCCTTGCCCTGGGAGGTCTTGATGGACCTCCATAGCAGGATTACTGACTTCACCACCAGTTCTGACCCTGATGTCATGCGCTATGCCCGCCTCATCGCTCAGTCGCTTAGAGAGGCTGGGATCGAGCCGCGCTGGGAAATCGTTGACTAAGGAGAGTGCGATGTTGCACATACTTGCTCTGATGCTGGTGGGCTTGACTTTTCTGGGAGTGAGCGGGGAACAGCCTTCTGTGGAAGCCCGGCACAAGCCAATCCTAGCGGTTGATGGGCATCTTTTCCGCGATTTGAACGGGAATGGGCAGCTTGATGCCTATGAGGACTGGCGCCGTCCCGTTCCGGAGCGAGTGGAGGACCTGCTTTCCCAAATGACACTAGCTGAGAAGGTGGCCCAGATGATGCACCCCACATTCATTCCCAGGCCGGATGGCTCTCCGCCTCCGTTCATGGAGAAGTGGATGCGCGAGTTGCAGATAGGTTTCGTCCTGGTCCGGGACTTACCCAGTGCGCGAGCTGCAGCGGAATGCATGAATCGTCTCCAGGAATGGTGTGAACAGTCCCGGTTGGGTATACCCGTGGTCATAAGCATGGACTCCATCCATGGCCTCAGCTATGTCAATGGGGGGCTTGTGTATCCTCACAACCTGGGCCTGGCTGCTGTCGGTGATCTTGATCTTGTCCGAGCTTTGGTGGAAGCCTCTAGAAAGGAGCATCTGGCTGTGGGAGTGCGCATGACGCTCTCCCCTAACGCTGATCTTGCTACGGAACCGCGCTGGGGGAGGGTTTACGAGTGTCCGGGAGATAACCCGGAGTTTGCGGCGGAATTTGTACGCATCCAGGTGGAGACGTATCAGCATGGCTCCTCCCTCAATACCCAGTCAGTGCTTGTCTGCGTGAAGCATTTTCCTGGCGCCGGTCCCCAAATGGAAGGGGTGGATATGGCCCCCATCGTTTCCGACGGGGAAACCCTTCCGCTTCACCTACTTCCTTTTCAGGCCGCAATTACAGCCGGGGCAGGCTCAGTAATGCCTTATTACAGTATCCCTCTCGCAGTGGACACCATGGCTGCCTTAGGCTCGCGGCCAACGTTGCAGAATCTGCTACGGGGGGAGTTGGGGTTTACAGGGATCATCAACACCGACTGGGGGATGCAGTTTGGGATACGACAAGCTGGGATGTTTTGGGGGCGAGAGATCTCCAACGAAGAAGCGCTTGTCATAGGTATTGACCAAGCCGAGGTCGATGTTGTGGGTGGGGCCTCCCCGCGAGACATCACCGACGTCGTGAGGTTAGTGGAGAATGGAACAATAAGGCCTGAGAGAATCGACGACGCGGTGCGCCGAATTCTCAAAGCAAAGTTCGAACTCGGGATCTTTGAGGATCCCTATGTGGATCCAAGTCGGGCTGAACAGATTGTGGGCTGCCCGGAGCATCAGGCTCTGTCCTTGGAAGCCGCACGGCGCTCGCTCACCCTGGTGAAGAACGAGGGCATCCTGCCTCTAAAGGACGTCTCCCGGGTGCTGGTGGCGGGGGCTAGGGCAGGCGATGTGGATAGCCTGGCAGGCGGATGGACTGCCGAGCAAGAGGGGCTTTCCCTCGTGGAGGCCATCCGCGAGGTTGCAGGCACGGCTTGCGAAGTTCTGTATGTTCCCGACAACCCCGAGGAGGCCAAGGCCTTAGCCCCGGAATGTGATGTGGCGATTGTGGCGGTGGGTGAGCCAGCGTACATGCACAACCCCCCGTGGGGTGCAAGTTCCCTGGAGCTCACCTCCTCTCAGCAGGAACTGCTCCGGGCCATCCATGAAACCGGGATCCCCATTGTCGTAGTGGTGTTTCTCGCTCGCCCGTACATTCTCACCTGGTGTGCGGAAAACACTGCTGCCATTCTTGTGGCCTATCTTCCGGGGACGCAGGGGGGGCGTGCCATTGCTGAGGCCCTCTTTGGGCTGGTGAACCCAGAGGGGCACTTGCCTCTCCAGCTCCCGCGGGACATGGACCAGGTGCGCAGCCAACGCAGTGATCTGCCAGCAGATATCTCGAATCCCCTGTTTGAGCGCGGTTTTGGCTTGAGTTACCCATAGGGGCCGGATCAGAAAAAGGAAGGCGAGGAGAAAAATGCTCAGCACGCTGAAGAGAAGGTGGGCTTACTTTTCAAGTAGCCATCCTTTCATCGTGCTTGCCGTGCCTATCGGCTTGGTGGTTTACTTCGTGTACGGTGGGTTGCTTTGGAATACCTGGGTTTCCTTCACGAATTGGCGCGGCCTTACCCCTAGTTATGCACTTTGGGGGTTCTTCAACTACTCCCGCCTATTTCCCAACGCGGTATTCATCGCCTCGCTCAAGAACACACTGCTACTTTTCTTAACGATACCCTTATGTATTGTGCTGGGTTTTCTCCTCGCCGTTCTGCTGGATCAGAATCTCCGCGGCTCTGCAATCTTTCGGAACTTGTTGCTTCTTCCTTACGCACTTTCCTTTGTGGTTACGGGAACAATATGGGCTTGGATGTACAACCCATCCAAAGGGATTGTCAACACGGTCCTCCGGGAGCTGGGGTTGGGTCAATGGCAAGGCATGTGGCATACGAGTCAAGAAACCGTGATGTATTCGATAATCCTGGCGCTGGTTTGGCAATTCTCCGGGTATGCTGCACTGGTGTTGTTAGCAGGAATCCGTTCCATTCCAGAGGTACAAATACGCGCGGCTTTGCTGGAAGGGGCCTCGCGGTGGCGCATCTATCGACGGATCATTATCCCGCAGTTACGCGGGGCGATTACCACGGTGACAGTGGTGATCATGATGTATGCCTTGCGGGCGTTTGATTTCATTTGGGTCTTGACTGGCGGAGGGCCAGGGTACGCCTCGCATACATTGTCCATTATGATGTATAAGGAGGCGTTTCAGGCCACGCGCTTTGCGTATGCCGCTGCAATTGCGAACGTCCTGTTGGCCATCACGTTGGTACTAATCCTTCCCTATTTATATTCGACCCACAGGAGGGCTCGGCAATGAAACTGGTGGCCACAAGATCGCTGCTCTACATCCTTCTCGGTGCCGTAACCCTTCTCTACCTGTTACCTCTCTGGGGAGCTTTGACCACATCCTTCAAGTCTGAGCGGGAGGTAGACCTCACTTCGCCGTTGGCTTGGCCAAGATACCCAACGTTTTCGGCGTATATAGAGGCGCTGCAGTACCTGAGGCGATCGCTTCTCAACAGTCTTCTCATCACTCTCTGGGGCACCCTCGGGTCTGTGAGTCTGGGGGCTATCTGTGGCTACGCTTTGGCCCTGTATCGGTTTCGAGGGGGGAATGTCCTTTTTCTATTGTTGGCTGCTGGGATTTTCCTTCCTTTCCAGGCCATCCTCATCCCCCTCTTCCAAACCATCCGATACCTTAGGCTCTACGACACTGTTGCGGGAATCGTTTTAGCCCATACGGCTTACGGGATCCCCATGTGTGCTGTTATGTTTCGGACTTTTTACTCGGAGGTGCCTCGAGTGTTGGTAAGGCAGGCGTTTACAGATGGCATTGGTCCGTGGAAGTTTTACTGGCGGGTTGTTCTCCCAAGTACTAAGTTGGCTACGGTTACTGTGTTAATTTTCCAATTTACTTCCATCTGGAATGAACTTCTTTTCGGCCTTGTCCTGGGGGGACCCCGGTCCATGCCCGCCACCGTGGCCCTTAACAACCTCGTGGGCACCTTAGCGGCGCAGTGGAATATGCAAATGGCGGGCTCCCTTATCCTGGCCTTGCCGGTACTCTTGGTGTACATCCTGCTTGGGCGCTATTTGGTCCGCGGGTATATGGCAGGGGCTGTCACGGCCGTATGAGGACAGACGCGAGGTGATAAGGAATGGCTAATGTGGCGGTGGAACATGTTTGTGTTTCTTACCATCGAGGGAAAACTATAGCTGTCGACGACGTTTCTTTTCAGGTCGATGACGGCAGCCTCTGTGTTCTTCTTGGCCCTTCGGGGTGTGGGAAAACAACCATACTCCAGGCCATCGCAGGCCTGATACGTCCAGAAAAAGGAGAGGTGAGGATTGGTGATCAGTTGGTAACTTCCATCGGACGGGGCGTTTTCGTACGTCCCCAGGACAGAAACATTGCAATGGTCTTCCAGGAATATGCTTTGTATCCGAATCTCCGGGTTCGTGACAACCTAGCTTTCCCCCTGGAATGTCGAGGTATGAAGAGGAAGGAGATCGAAGCCAAGGTGCGTGAGATAGCAGAGATGCTGGGAATTCAGGATCTCTTGGATCGGAAGCCAGCGCAACTTTCCGGTGGGCAACGTCAACGGGTCGCTCTCGGCCGTGCTCTAGTGCGTACTCCCAGCGTTTTCTTGCTCGATGAGCCATTGGGCAACCTTGACGCCCAGTTACGGATCCAGGTTCGCTACGAACTTCGCCGCATCCAACGCCAGCTACATGCCACCATGATCTACGTCACCCATGATCAAATTGAGGCTATGACCCTGGCGGATCAAATCATCCTGCTACGCCACGGAAAGATTGAGCAGGAGGGCACTCCTCAGCAATTGTACGAAGAGCCTCGTAACCTTTTCGTGGCCAACTTCATCGGCTCCCCCCCCATGAATTTATTAGAGGCCCGGGTAGTGCCTAGTGGGGACACACTCTTTCTTGAGTGCCCCGTATTTCGGGTTGATGCCTCCAAAATAGGGGTTCCCCTTACCGCCTTGACCAAAGAAAAGGTGGTTTTGGGTATCCGTCCCTCCGATATTTCAGGAACCCCGAGCTCCCCGTCAGATCTGGCATTCGAGGCCCAAATAGATATGGTGGAACCCATGGGGGATAGTTCCATCCTTCATGTGTTTGCGCACGGCGTGAAGATAACAGCTAAATGGGAAGGCGTGTCTTCAGCCCGCGACGCTGGCACGAGGCTATACGTAAGCCCAGAAAAAATCCAAGTGTTCACATTGCCATCAGGAGAAAGAGTACCCAAGAATCTGATTGCCCAAGGATCGTCCGGCTAGGCTCAAGCGATCCCGCTTTGGCGTAGCGAATGCAGGGGTTCCTGTTCGGTTGCTTGTCTCTACCAAGCTTGACCTTTGCCTCAATCCCTGAGATTCCCACCTGCCCGACAGGTCTCGTGGCTTACAGGTTCACTTAGCTTGTGTGGCCCATGTGTTCCGTTACACCTGTGGAGCGCGGGGAAACATGCGGAGAAAGCCCGGGAAGCGTCAGGACGTGCAACTAGCCACTTGTGAGACCAGAAATACGGCGTGACATAAAAAAATCCTCACCTGTTGAGCGAAAATGGAACATCCCCATCTTCACGAAGTGAAAAGGGGGCCACTGGATGGGGGACGTGTGGTGGGCCACAATATTGGCGTAGGAATGGAGGAGGAAAGCGTGTGGGAGCGTTATGCCCTGGCGCCGATGAGGGACCTTTGGTCGCCCGAAGCCCAGTACGTCCGGTGGTTGGAGGTGGAACTCGCAGCCCTGACGGCCTTAGAGGAACTCGGGAAGATTCCCCCGGGGGTGAGCGCAGAGATCCGGAACAAAGCTCGGATCAATCAAGCACGGGTTCGGAAGCTGGAAGAGGAAATCGGCCACGATTTGATCGCTTTTCTTTGGGCGTTGGAAGAAGAAGTGGGGGAACCGGGGCGGTGGCTCCACTACGGCCTCACTTCCTCCGACGTCAAGGACACGGCCTTGGCCCTTATCCTGCGGGACGCTCTTGACCTCATTCTGGCCAAGACGGCGCTCCTCAAAGCCACGCTTTCCCGGCTGGCCTGGGCTCACAAAACTACGCCTATCCTCGGCCGTACCCACGGGCAATGGGCGGAACCCACGACTTTCGGGCACAAGCTACTTCTTTGGTACGACGAGCTTTTGCGCGTGGAGGAACGGCTGCGGCGGGCCCAGGAAACCGTGTCCGTGGGGAAACTTTCGGGCGCCGTGGGCACCCATGCGTACTTCCCACCTGAGGCCGAGGAACGAGCGCTTCAGACCCTTGGCTTGCGACCCTGCACTGTGGCAAGCCAGGTGATCCCCCGCGATCGGCATGCGGAAGTGGTGTTTGGCCTGGCCTCTCTGGCCTCCCTTGTGGAAAAGATAGCCCTGGAGGTACGGCATCTCTCCCGCGCGGAGGTGGGGGAGGTGGAGGAGGGGAGGCCGGAGGGGTCCTCGGCCATGCCCCACAAGCGTAATCCCATCCTTTCTGAGCGGCTGTGCGGCTTAGCACGGGTTGTGCGCGCGGCTCTCGGACCTTTCCTGGAGGATAACGCTCTTTGGCACGAACGGGACATGTCCCACTCCTCCGTGGAGCGGCTTCTTTTTCCCCAGTGTTTCCTTCTCGTGGACTACATGGTGGACCGGGCGGAGAAGCTTCTTCGGGAGCTTCGCATCTACTCGGAGCGCATGCAGAAACGGGTGGAGGAAGCCCTGGGCCTGCCTTTTTCCGAGGGGCTTCTATTGGCCCTGGTGCGCGCGGGAATGGGGCGGAAAGAGGCCCATCTCCTGGTGGCCCAGCTCAGCGCCCGGGCAGAGCGGGAGGGTCTGCCCCTTGGGGAAGTGGCAGCCCGGGAACCACAGGTCCTGGCCCACCTCACCCAAGAGGAGGTCCGGGCCGTGTTTGATCTGGGGCGGGTGTTGAGGCAGGTGGAGGCCTCCTTCGCCCGGGTTTTCCCCTCCGGCTATAATCCAGCCGGTGATGACTAGCTTTTTCCGGATCCGCTGGATCATCCTGCCCCGCCGGGGGCAGGAGTAGTCTCTTTTCTCCTCTGTTTTTGCGCAAAACCGACCGGGAAAAGCAGTTTCGTTTGGCTTGGTAAAGGAGGGACAAGGTGGGGTTCCACAAGCTCGAGGCGGATCCGAAGCGGCGCGAGGAAGCCGTACTGGCATTTTGGGAGAGCAACCGGGTGTTTGCGCGCTCGGTGAAGGAGCGGGAAGGCCGGCCGCGGTTTGTGTTCTATGAAGGGCCACCCACGGCCAACGGCCGTCCTCATTTCGCCCACCTCCTGGCTCGGGTGTACAAGGACCTCTTCCCTCGGTACAAGACGATGCGGGGCTTTTACGTGCCTCGCAAGGCGGGCTGGGATTGCCATGGCCTTCCCGTGGAACTTGAGGTAGAAAAAGAGCTAGGAATTTCCACGAAGGCCGAGATCGAAAGGTATGGGGTGGAAAAGTTTATCCGAGCCTGCCGCGTTTCCGTAGACCGGTACATCCGGGAGTGGGAACGGATGATCGTGCGGCTTGGGTTCTGGATCGACCTGGAAAACCCTTACGTGACCTACACGGATGCCTATATCGAGACCCTCTGGTGGGAGCTCAAGGAGATGCACAAGAAGGGCTTTCTTTACCAGGGCCACAAAATCCTACCTTATTGCCCGCGGTGTGGCACGCCTCTTTCCTCCCACGAGGTGGCCCAGGGGTATCGCCGAGCGGTGGACCCCTCCGTATTCGTGCGCATGCCCCTGGCCGACGAACCTTCCGTAGCCGCGCTGGTTTGGACGACCACTCCTTGGACGCTGCCCGCCAACGTGGCCCTGGCCGTGGCCGAAGACGCACCCTACGTGGAGGTTCTCTTCCGCGGGGAGCGCCTGGTCCTTGCCAAGCCCCGGCTCGATGCAATTCTCGGTGGGGAAGCCCAGATTCTCCGGGAGTTCCCGGGTCGAGAGCTTCTGGGCCGGCGTTATCTGCCCCTCTACCCCCTCGCGAAGGAGGGGGCGTACCGGGTGGTGGCTGGGGAGTTCGTGTCCATGGAGGAGGGCACAGGAATTGTCCACATCGCCCCGGCCTTCGGTGAGGAAGACTACGAGCTTGGCCAGCGGGAGAATCTGCCTTTCCTCCAACCCGTGGACCGAAGCGGAAGGTTCACGGAGGAATTCCCTCTTGGTGCCGGCCTTTTCGTGAAGGATGCGGATGCCAAGATTGTCGAGGACCTCAGGACCCGAGGAAGGCTCTTCCGGGCCGAAACCTACGAGCATGAATACCCGTTTTGTTGGCGCTGCGATACCCCCCTGCTCTACTATGCCCTGGATTCCTGGTTCATTGCCACCACCAAGGCCAAGGAGGAGATCATCGCGGAAAATGCGAGGATCGCGTGGCATCCGGAGCACGCAGGGACCGGGCGGTTCTCGGATTTCTTGCAGTCCATTCGCGATTGGGCCCTTTCCCGCGAGCGCTACTGGGGCACGCCCTTGCCGGTCTGGACCTGCTCCACTTGTGGTCGCCAGGAGGTGATCGGCTCCCGAGCCGAGCTCGTGGAGAAGGCGATCGACCCGGAGCTGGCCCAGACGGTGGAGCTGCATCGGCCCTTCGTGGATCAAGTGGAGCTCCGCTGTCCCTGCGGCGGAAGGATGCGGCGGGAACCTTATGTCCTCGACACGTGGTTCGACTCCGGCTCCATGCACACCGCCCAGTGGCATTTTCCCTTCGAAAACGCGGAAGAGTTCCGGGCTGCGTATCCCGCGGACTTCATCTGTGAAGGGCTGGACCAGACCCGTGGCTGGTTCTACACCCTGCTTGTGACCGGGGTGTTGGTCCATGGCTCCACTCCGTATCGGCGGGTCCTGGTCACCGGGCTTGGTCTCGATGCCCAAGGTCAAAAGATGAGCAAATCGCGGGGGAACGTAATCGACCCTCTCCCTTTGGCCGCTGAGCACGGGGCCGATGCCATTCGCTGGTACCTTCTTTCCGAGTCCGCGCCGTGGACGGAGCGCCGGCTCTCCAAGGAGGGGGTGAAGGCCGCGCGGTTTGGGTTCTTGGAGACGGTGCGAAACTGCCATGATTTCTTCGCCCTCTACGCGGCGATCGACGGGTTCGACCCGAAGGAAGGCCTCATTCCTTGGACGGAGCGGCCGGCCCTCGATCGCTGGCTTGGCTCCCGCCTTTCCTTGGCCGTGGAGCGGGTGACCGAGAGCCTTGAGGTCTACGACGTGGTACGGGCCACCCGGGAACTCGAGGATCTCGTGGATGATCTTTCCAACTGGTACATTCGGGCCTCGCGGCCGCGGTTTTGGGAGGCCGGGCTTGGACCGGACAAACGCTCCGGCTACCACACCCTCTACGCAGCACTGCGAACCCTGAGCCTCCTTTTGGCTCCTTTTGTCCCGTTCCTGGCGGAGGCCATGTGGCAAAATCTGCGCACCGAGGGGGATCCCGAGTCCGCGCATTTGGCGTCCTGGCCCGCGCCGTTCTTCCGGGACGAGACTCTGGAGCAGCAAATGGAGCGCGTGCGGGAGGTGGTGGAGCTGGCTCTGGCTGCCCGCAACCGCGCCAAAATCAAGGTCCGCCAGCCCCTCCGCACCCTCCTGGTCCTGGAAAAACCAGGGGACGCGGCGATCGCCCCGGAGCTGTGGGCGTTGGCCAAGGAGGAATTGAACGTGCTGGATCTCCGGTTGGTGCCGAACCTTGCGAAGGTGCGGGTGGCCCGGGTGAGCCCGGACTTCCGCATCCTCGGCCCCCGGCTGGGAAGCCGGGCCCAGCTCGTGGGGAAAAAGCTTAGAGAGGTGCCCGCGGAATGGGTGGAGGAGCTTTTGCGCGCCGGGCACGCCCACCTAGACCTAGGAGCGGAGACGGTGGTCCTCAGGCGGGATGAGGTTCAGGTGAGTTGGGAGCCGCGGGAGGGGTTTGTGGTGGAGGAGGATCCCACCGGTGCGGTGGCCTTGGACATCCGTCTGGACGCGGAGCTGAAGGCCCTGGGGGACCTGCGGGAGCTCGTGCATCGCTTGCAGCTTTTGCGTAAAGAGGCGGGGTTCGAGGTCACAGACCGAATCAGCGTGGGTTACGCGGGCGAGCTCGCCGAGATCTTCCGGCGTTTTCCCGAGAAGATCCGGGAGGAAGTCCTGGCTAAGGAGCTTGGGGAGGGGCCTCTCCCTGAGGCGGAACACATGGCTGAGCTTGAGGTGCACGGGAAAAGGGGGCGGGTGTGGCTCCGGCGGTGGCGGTGATCGGCGCCCAGTGGGGGGATGAGGCCAAGGGAAAGATCGTGCACTTTCTTTCCCAACGGGCCGACTTTTGTGTGCGCTTCAATGGCGGTCCCAACGCCGGCCACACCGTAGTGGACGCCTACGGCGAGGCCGTGCTCCACCAAGTTCCCGCGGGAGCGTTGCACCCCCACTGTTGGGCCGTGTTGGCCCACGGGATGGTCCTCGATCTTTGGGCCCTGCGGGAGGAACTTTCCGCGCTGCGGGCCCAGGGGCGGCCAGAACCAAAACTCTTCGTTTCCGAACGAGTCCATCTCCTTCTGCCCGGGCATCGTGCCCGGGAGGAGCGAGAAGGCGCAGCGGCGCGGTTGGGGACAACGAAAAAAGGCATTGGCCCGGCCTATGCGGATCGCGTTGCTCGCCGGGGGCTTCGCCTGTTGGATCTAGACAACCCGGACTACGTGCGGGAAACGCTCTTCGGCGAGCACATGGCACTGGGCACCCATCTCGACCAAATCCTGGCGGAATTGGAACAATTTCGGCGGGAATTCCGGGAGCGGAGCGGCGATGCCCGAGCCCTCTTGGTCCGCGCCTTGCGCGAGGGAAACCATGTGGTGTTCGAAGGAGCTCAGGGCACGTTGTTGGATGTGGACTTCGGCACCTATCCCTATGTGACCTCCTCCTGCACCACCGTTCATGGCATTCCCTGGGGCACGGGAGTGTGGCCGGAGTTGGCGGCTGTGGTGGGGGTGGCTAAGGCCTACACCACCCGGGTGGGCGCGGGTCCCCTCCCCACGGAGGACCACACCGGCTTCGGGGAAAGGCTGCGGGAGGCAGGGCGGGAGTACGGCGCGACCACCGGCCGACCCCGCCGGTGCGGCTGGTTGGACCTCGTGGCCCTGCGCTACGCCCACGAGGTGAACGGCTTTACCCACTTGGCGCTCACCAAGCTCGATGTCCTCTCCGGATTTCCCGAGATCCGTGTGGCCGTGGCCTACCGGATTGAGGGCAGGAAAACAGATCGGTTTCCCCCGGCGGCGTGGGAGCTGGCCCGGGCGGAGCCCGTCTACGAGACCTTCCCGGGTTGGAAGGTGGATCTCCGCGGGGTGCGCGAGTTTCAGGATCTTCCCAAGGAAGCCCAGGCCTATGTGCGCTGGGTGGAAGAGGCCTTGGGTGTTCCGGTGGCCCTGATCGGCACGGGCCCAGGAGCCGCCGACCTCATCGTGCGCGAGGAACTTCCGTGTTGAGAAAGCGCGAGGCTTCTCTATACTTGTGCGCATAAGGAGGAAACTATGCCCAAATCTCCCTTGCCCAAGCCCATGCTCCAAAAACAGAAGACGTATATGGCCAAGAAGGAGGACGCAGGACGCGTCTTTGTCCGTGATTGGTACGTGGTAGACGCTACCGACCAGCCCTTGGGACGGCTGGCCTCAAAAATCGCCAAAATCCTGCAGGGGAAACACAAACCCACCTATACGCCCCATTTTGATGTGGGCGATTACGTGATCGTGGTGAACGCCACGAAGATCAAGCTCACCGGAACGAAGGGGGAGGAAAAGCGCTACTACCGTCACTCCGGGTACATTGGGAATCTCCAGGAGCTCCGGTACGGGGAGCTTTTGGCCAGAAATCCAGAGCTTCCCTTGAAGATTGCGGTGCGGCGGATGCTTCCCAAGACCGAGTTGGGTCGGCGCATGTTGCGGAAGCTCAAGGTCTATCCCGGTCCCGACCACCCCCATCAGGCCCAGCAGCCCCGCCCCTTCCCGCTCTAGCGGACGAAAGTCACCCCGGCCGCGGACAAAGGGCGGCCGGGGTGACCGCCACGGTCTTCGCCCTCCCCCGTCCCCAGGGATAACCTTCCTCCCGTATCGGAGGTGCATGTGTTTCATCACGGCTTATGGCCCACAGGATTTGTGGGCACTAAGGAGGGAGGGATGATGAGGAAGATCAGCCTTGCGTTGGCGGTGGTCCTTGGGCTGAGCGTGCCCCTGTTTGCCCAGGGGTACTTCGAGGTCAGCCAAGGGGCCACCAAGGTTGAAGTTACCCCGCTTGTGGGCACCAACACGGCTCAGGAGTTCTACGACTACGACTCCGGGCAATCGCGGAGCCGGAACCCCCTGGGCGAGGCCAACACGGCCGTGCTTTTCCTGTATCGGGAGCCAGCCGGACAGCTTTACCTCTTTTTCATCATCGGTAAGGCCGAAGCCGGCACCGGCGGGGACGCTCGATTCACCCTCCAGAACATCCCCATTGGGGCTGACTTCGTCTTCAAAGACGACGGTTTCTACTTCCCCTTGCTCCCGGAGCTCAGTGACACGTACACCCCTACGAACGGGAACTATGCGGTCTATTGGTCTTGGGGCGATGGCCGCACGGATGGAGGCGTGTTTGGCCCGCTGGGGGAGGAGTTCAGCCTCACCGTGGTGCCCGAGGCCTTGACCAGCGTGCAGCGCATCGTCTTTAAGCACGGCAATATCAACACGCCCAGCCGGGTGGAGCTCAACACGCTGGATCCCATCGTCATCAAGGGAATGCGGGCCCAGCCGCCGGTGGCGCGCTTGGTGGTGAGCCCCGCGGCCCCGCGCGTTCGCCAAGAGGTGCTGTTTGATGCCTCCGCGAGCTACGATCCCGACGGGAAGATCAAGGAATACCGCTGGGACTTTGACGGCGACGGGAAAATCGATCTCACCTCCACCGAGGCCAGCGTTCGCTACACCTACCTCGCCGGGGGGAACTTCACCGTGGGCCTTACCGTGGTGGACGAAACCGGAATCACGGCCACCATCACTTATCCCTTGTACGTGTCGCCCATCACGGTGCGGGTGACGCGGGAAATCTCCACCACCTTTGCCACGCCGGGCGCGCTGTTCCGGGTTACGGTGACGATCAAGACCGATCAGGACCTGGTGGGTGTGGGTTTGGATGAGGATCCGCCGGCGAACTGGGAGGTCATCCCCATTCAGAACGCCGGGGCGGTGTTCAACCGGCCCTATGTGCAATGGGTGTTCATGGACACGATCCGCGCGGGGACCGAACGAGTCATCATCTACGATCTCAAGGTTCCCACGGCCGATCAGATGGCGGCCCTCCGCTTGCCCGAGCGCTTCTGTATATCCGGCGTGTTCCAAGCCAAGGTCCCTGATCTCGTGCTGGACGTGGACGGGGAGACCTGCGTCATGGTGGACACCTGCTTGCCGATCCTCGAGGCCGTGGCCCACCTTATCCCCGCCGAGAAACCCACCGATGCCGATCGGGTGGACCTGCGCCTCTCGGAGATGATCGGGGTGGACCAGTTGAATCGGGCTGCGGAGCTTTGGCGCACCGGCCAGCCCCTCCCCGATACCTGCGGCGAGCAGCTCGACCTGGAGAAGCTGAAACTCCTTGCGGCCTATACCTACTCCTGCACGCCGGTGGATGAGCCCTTGCCCACCTACCCCGAGGCCACGATCACGGCCCGCCGGACGATCCTCTATCCCATCCCATGCTGGGCCGTGGTCCTGGGCTTCTACGACGCCTTTGGCAACCCCATCGGCAACAAGTTCACGGTGAAGGTGGAGATCGAGACCAACCGGGATGTGATCGGCGTGGGGTTGGACGAGGATCTGCCCGTGGGCTGGCGGGTGACCCCCATCCAGAACGACGGGTTCATCTATAAGGCTGGGGTCGATCAGTGGGCTTACCTTGAGGTACTGAAGCCCGGCCGGCCCAAGACCATCATCTACGAGGTCACTGTGCCCCCCACGCTGCAGGTGGAGGGGAAGCGGGTGCCTGACCTCTGCACGCCTCCGGATTACAAAACCATCGCCGGGCGTGTGGACACGGGACTCCCCTGTCTGGAAGTGGACGTGACCGGGCACACCAATGTGGAGCTCTCCGACTGCCTCACCGTGATCGCCGCTATCGCCAAGTGGGACGTCACTCGGGACACGGTGGATCTCACCCTTTCTGACAAGATCACGTTCCAGCAAGTGCAGAGGGCCATTGCCTTTTGGCTGGAGGGCAGCCGCGTTCCGCACACCTGCGATCCGGGCGTCGTGACCTTCGAGCTCATGAAGGAGATCATCGCTCGCTGGATCACCGGGACCCCGATTTGCGAGCCGTTGCCGGGGCAACCGCCTTCCATTTGCGAAGGCCGGTGAGGGTGCGCGCGGCTGGTCTTCCTCAGGCGGCGGGGTGCAAGCCCCGCCGCCTTTCCCCTTGGGTTGAAAGGAGGGAAGCATGCGAGAAATGCGTTTTGTAATTACTCTTGCGCTGAGCGTATGTTTCGGTGCGGCGGCATGGCCTGCGGGCCTCACCCTGGAGAGCTCCACGTTCACCCCTGCCCCGGGCCACCCGGTGACCCTCTTTGTGCGAGGAGCCCCTTCCGGCACTACTTTCCATTGGGATCTCGATGGGGATGGCGCGTACGAACAAACCACCGTTGAGCCCCAGATCACCTTTGCCATCCCGGCTGGCCTGCGGGTGGTGCGGGTGCAGGGGGTGAGCGGTGGTCAAGTTCTCGGCCCCCTGGTGGCCGCGGTAGTGGCGGATGCCCGGCTGGGCGCCACACGGTTCGTCGTGCCCGAGGGATCTACTTACCTGGTGACAATCGTGGTCACGGCCAAGGTTCCCGCCATTGCCCCCGGGTTTGTGGAGGACATCCCGGCGGGGTTTGCCGTGGAGGTAATGTCCGAGGGCGGTGCGTTCTGGCGCAAGGGCGAGAAATTGGAGGCCATCTGGCCCCTCATCCTGGACCCGGATCAGACGGTGGTCTTTTCCTATCGGCTCTACCCCCTGGCCGGCGTCTTCTTTCAATTCTCCGGTGCGGTCAGCGCTTACGTAGAGGGCAAGCGCATGGAGGTGCCCATTGCCGGGATGATTCGCCCCTAACGCAGGGGACGGGAGTTTTCCCACAGGGCGGCGAACCAGGTGTTTAGGAGCTGGGCCAGAGCGGGAACGTCGAGGAGGAGCAGGCCGGCCTCCACGTTCCTTACCAACGAGGAGTAGTTCCAGTTGCTGGAGGCCACCCAGACGTGGCGGCCGTCCACAACCAGGCATTTGGCGTGCATCGTGGTCGCCAAAGGGTCGAAGTGCACTGCCACCCCTTGGGAAAGGAGCCAGGCCGCACTAAGCCGATTGGTTTCCGAAAGGCTTGGATCCGTTTCCCCTCCCTCCACAAGAACGCGTACCCGCAGCCCCCGCTGCGCAGCCCGGGCCAGCGCCTGGAGCAACAGGTTGGAAGGGCTTTGAGAATACTCGGGGTAAAGCGCAAGCTGATAGAGGAGCAGATTGATCTCGTGTTGGGCCTGCGCTAACAGATCCTGGAGCGCGGCAAACGTTCCCCTCGTATCGGGGAAATCCAAAAGGGGAACAAGTGCAGGCCCTGGCCACGGAAACGGGGGAACCTCGGTTTTCGTGTCCAGTTTTCCGTCCCAAAGGTAGAAGAAAAAGCGGCGGAACAGGGCGGCAAGCTCTGGCTCCTCCACGGCTAAATCCACCTGGACGCTTGCGGTAAGGGCAGTTTTTGTCCAAGGGGTGGAGCCCACGATCACCCACTGCTCATCCATCACCAGGAACTTGGCGTGGAGCGTGATGTCCGGCGAGTCCTCGCGTACCTTGGCGCCGGCCCGGCGCAGGCGGGCCAGGGCCGCTTCCTGTTCCGGATAGAAAGGCCGGTCCGATATTTCCACCAGGAGATAGACGGAAACGCCCCGGTGGGCCGCCCCCTCCAGGGCGGAAAGGAGCGGGTCCGTGGCGTCGGTGGAATAGGCTCGGATGTCGGACAAGGCGGCAAGGATTTCCCTTTCCGCTGCGGCGAGGAGGGATGGGACCACTTTGAGGTAGACAGGGGTTTCAGGCGTAGACCACATGGGAAGAACTGGGAAGCCCCGGGCCCCCAGCGCCGAGAAAAGGAACACAAAAATAGTGGCAAGAACCCGCATCTAGGCTATGATACTCCACCGTGACCGAGTCTCTCACGCCAGAAAAGCTGCGGCGACGTCTGGATCCCCAGGTGTTTTCTTTCTCCACCACAGCGGAGCTTGAGCCTCTCTCAGGCATCATTGGTCAGGAGCGGGCCCTGGAGGCCCTGCGGGTGGGCTTGAGCTTGCGCGGCCCCAAGCATCGCTACAACGTGTACGTAGCCGGCGAGCCCGGTCTGGGAAAAACCTCGGCCGTCACCCAATTCTTGGAGGAACTCTCCCGCGCCGAACCTGTTCCCCCAGATCTGGCCTACGTCTACAATTTTTCGGTTCCGCATATGCCCCGCTATCTTCTTCTTCCGCCCGGCCAAGGCCGGGAGCTCCAGGAGGACATGGACCGGTTTTTGGATTTTCTGGACCGGGAACTTCCCCGGGTGTTGGAGTCCGAGGACATGAAGGTGCGGGTGCGTCGGGAGCGCGAGATTTTTGAGGCCCGCCGGGAAAAGGTGTTCCAAGAGCTCGAGGCTCAGGCCCGCCGCCGCGGATTCGCCCTCCAGCGTACCCCGTTGGGCCTCAACACCCTCCCCCTCAAGCCCGATGGCTCCCCCTACTCCCACGAGGAATTTCAAGCCCTGTCTGAGGAGGAGCGCAGGGAAATTCTGCACACGCAAGAGGAGGTCCAAGAGCTGGTGCGGGAAGCGTTCCGACAATTGGGCGGGCTGGAGGAGTCTTGGCAGGAGCAGCAGAAGAAGCTCATTCAGGAGGCCGTGCGGTTTCTCATCGAGCCTAGGCTAGCCCAGCTCCAGGAAAAGTACGCGGGCCTCCCCCGGGTCGAGGAGTTCCTTCGCGGGGTGGAAGCCGACATCGTGGCGAACGTGGAGAACCTCCGGGCGGGGAAAAACAAACCGCCGGTACCCATCCCCCTGCCCGAGCCCGACCGCTACCTGCGCTACCGGGTCCACCTCCTTGTGGATCGCTCGGGCAGCACGGGTGCGCCGGTGGTGGTGGAGGAGAACGCGACCTACATCAACCTCTTTGGCACCATTGAGCGCCGAGTCCAGTTCGGGGTTGTCACCACCGATTTCACCCAGATCCGCCCCGGGGCCCTGCACCGCGCCAATGGCGGCTATCTCGTGCTTTCCGCCCCAAACCTCCTCCGGTTCCCCCTTTCCTGGGAGGCGCTAAAGATCGCCCTGAAAACGGGAGAAATCCGGGTGGAGGATCCGGCCCAAATGCTAGGGTACGCCTCCACCGAGGGCCTGCGGCCTGAGCCCGTTCCCCTAAAGATCAAGGTCATCCTGATCGGGCCTCTCTGGCTTTACTACCTCCTCTACTTCTACGACGAGGATTTCCGCAAGCTCTTCACGATCCGTGCGGATTTCGACACGGAAATGCCTTGGACGAAGGAGGGGGCGTGGGCCATCGCCCGGTTTATCCGGGCCAGGGAGCTCGAGAATCCTGAAGTGCTCCCATTTTCGCCGGACGCGGTGGCACGGGTGGTGGAATACGCAGCGGAATTGGCAGGAGACCAGAGAAAGCTTTCCACCCGCTTTTTCGCCCTCACCGCCCTCGTCGAGGAGGCGAGCTTTTGGGCCCGCCAGGAGGGCTCCGCCGTGGTGCAGGCCGGTCACGTACGCCAGGCCCTAGCCAAGGGAGAAAGCCGGCAGTCCCTACTTGCCGAGAAAATTCGGGAGTGGATTCGCCGAGGGAAGATTATGGTGGAGTTGGGGGGGAGGGTCATCGGTCAGGTGAACGGGTTAGCTGTAGTGGATTTGGGCGATTTTGGCTTCGGCCGGCCCCAGCGGGTCACGGCCACCGTCTTTGCTGGAAAAGCCGGGGTGGTAGACATCGAACGCGAAGCGGAATTGGGCGGAAAAATCCACACCAAAGGGGTGATGATCCTCAAGGCTTACTTCGGGGAGAGATTCGCGATCAAAGCACCCCTCACGTTCTCCGCCAACTTAGCCATGGAGCAGGCCTACTCGGGAATTGAGGGCGATTCCGCCTCCGCTGCGGAGCTTTGCGCCCTCCTTTCCGCCCTCTCCGGCGTCCCGTTCAAACAGGGGATCGCCGTGACCGGGGCCATCGACCAGAAGGGAAACCTCCAGCCCGTGGGCGGGATAAACGAGAAGATCTACGGCCACTTCCTTGTGTGCAAGGAGCTCGGACTCAACGGGGACCAGGGGGTGATCATCCCCAAAAGGAACGCGGACGAGCTCATGCTTCCCGAGGAAGTTGTGGAGGCCGTGGCCCACGGGAAGTTCCACATCTGGGCCTGCGATACCGTGGAAGAGGTGGTGGAGCTCCTTTCTGGGATGCCCGCGGGAAAACCCGACGAAAACGGGGACTATCCCGAGGGCACCCTCTTTTCCCGCGTGCAAAGACGTCTGGAGGAGTTGCGGAAACGGGTGGAGGAAAGCGAGGAGGAGGAAGAATAAGTCATTCCCCGCCCGGCTCAGGCAAAGCCTCGCGCCGCAAAAATCTTGGCACCACCCTTCCCCACACCACCAGCGGAAGGCGCGCACCTTCCCGGATCTCCCCGGGCGAACCCGGGCTCACCACAAACCCGATGGGCGTGTCGGGCTTGGCCAACTCCTGGGGGACGAGGGCCATCCCCAGCTGACCCTCCTCCAAAACCACTGCGCTAGTAACCGTGCCCACCACCGTGCCCGTTCGATCCACCACGGCTGCGCCGGCCCGGATCGGCCGCTGCCCGGGCCCTACCAGGAACCGCACCACTTCCCGCGTCCAGCGGGACAAAGCCCGAAGATAGGCCTCCCGGCCCACAAAGAACGGTTTGTGGAGCTTCACGTAGGGAGCGAACCCGGCTTCATGGGGAAAGATATTGTGGGGGCCGGCGAGTTCATGGCCGTAGAGGGGGAGGCCGGCCTCCGTGCGCAGGGAATCCCGGGCCGCAAGCCCACACGGCACAAGGCCCTTCTCCTTTCCTGCCCCCAAAAGCCCTTCCCAGAGGACCTCCACCCCGGATTTGGGGACCAAAAGCTCATAGCCCAAGGCCTCCCCGGTGTACCCAGTGCGCGCGCAAAGGAGAGGAACGCCCAGAACGGAAAGCTCCAGGAACTCCGTGCGCCGTAAGGCGATCAAGCGGTGCCGATCCCGGGCAGAAAGGAGCCGCAGGAGGATGGCCCGGGAAGCAGGGCCCTGGAGGGCGATGTCCACAAGGCCATCCGGCTCGTCTTTGAGGTTTCGCAGGGTCACGGGACCGTCGAGCTCCACCCACGGCCGCTCGTGATCCAACAGGGCCCGCCCATCGTTCACCGCGCAAAGCCAGTCCCAGTCCTTAAGCTCGTTCGCAGCGTTGACCACGAGGATGAACCGGTCCTTGGAGACCCGATACACGATGAGGTCGTCGATCACTTGGCCCGTTGGATCGAGGAGGAACGCATATTGGGACTGGCCGGGATGGAGCCAGCCCGCGTAGTTGGTGGTGACGAGGTTGAGGAAACTTTCGGCGTAGCGGCCGGAGACCTCGAACACCCCCATGTGACCGAGGTCGAAAAGACCGGCACGTTCGCGCACCGCCTTGTGCTCGGCCAGGGCGGACGTGTACCAAAGAGGCATCTCGTACCCGGCGAATTCCGCCATGCGCGCCCCGGCCTTCTTGTGCCAAGAAGTGAGAGGCGTGGTTTGCGCCGGCCGCTTTGGAATTTTTGGAACATACGGAGCCCTCTTGGCCTCAGCTCTCAGACCTTTCCCGCCCACAAAATAGGCCTTGCCCGGGAAGAAAAGGTCAGGATGACTCCGGATCAAATCTTGGGCAGAGCCCTCCAAACCCAGGAAGTCGCAGGACGCGTGTCCATCCGCCGCCCGGATCTTTTTCCCGTCGAGGGAGAATTCCGCAGTTCCTTGGAAATCCTCCACCACCGCCGGGCCCTGCACTTTTCGGTAAATATCGTCGGGATCGAAAAGCACGTAACCATCGGAAAGGGCGGAAAGCCACCGCCGTAGCTCCTCCCCGTGCTTTTGTGGGACAAACACCAAAAATCTGGGCCGACCGAGTTCGTCGTCCGGAAGCCTTCCCACCACGGCCTCGCTGAGCACTGTTCCCTCGGGACGGAGGAAGAGGGTGTGTTTGGCCTGGCCCGGCTCAATCTCCAGGATGTGGGCGGTGGAGGCCTCGTGGAGGAGGTGCTGGGCCCGGCCGCCCCGCACAAGGAAAGTTTTGACCCCATGAGGGTTGCTTGCCACGGCCGCCTTGGCCGGAACTTCCACACCGAAGCGCGAAAGAAGCACCCGCACCCGTTCCTGCGCCTCCCGCAGGACTGAAAGAGGAAGCTTTCCTCGGGGAAGCAGGCCCTGAACCCCATAATAGGTGAACGGCCGAATCTCCGTGAGCACAAGTCTCGTGATCGCCGCGATCTCCCGCATCTCCTCCTCGCCCATGGCCCGCTGGGTGACCCAAGGGGTTCCATAGCGGATCCCTCGGGCATCCGCAGCGGAGGTATCGCCGGGGATCGTGTTCTTATTGGCCACGATGCCCGCTAGGTCCAAGATGCGCGCGGCGATCTCACCCATGAGGGGGTTCCCGTTCTTGGTGGGAATGGCCCGGAGATCCAAAACAAGAAGATGGGTGTTCGTTCCACCATAGCAGAGCCGGAGGCCCTCCCTTTCCAGGAAAACTGCCAGGGCTTTAGCGTTCTCCACGATCCTAAACATGAGCCTGCGGAACTCCGGGGTCTTGGCGAGGGCGAAGGCCAGGGCGATCCCCGCGAACTTGTTCACGTGCGGTCCCCCTTGGGCTCCGGGAAACACCGCCTGGTCAATGCGGAAAGCGATCTCCGGATCGAAGGAGAGGATCACCGCTCCCCGGGGGCCACAGAGGGTCTTGTGGGTGGTGAACATGACCACATCGGCATATCCCACGGGCGTGGGATAAGCCCCGGCGATGGCCATCCCCGCGGTGTGGGCGATGTCCGCAAAGAGAAAGGCGCCCACAGAGGACGCGATCTCCCGAAAGGCTTGCCAGTCGGGAGCCCAAGGATAAGAGGTGTAGCCAGCCACGATCATCTTCGGCCGGGTTTTCTTGGCGAGGTCCGCGATCTGGTCGTAATCCAACCGCTCCGTTTTGGGATCAACGCCGTAGGTGACGATCCTGTAGCGTCTTCCGGAGACGTGAAAAGGCGAGCCGTGGGAGAGATGCCCGCCCTGGGTGAGGTCCATGGCCATGAGGGTGTCCCCGGGTTTCAAGAGGGCCTCGTAGATGGCGAGGTTGGCGGCGGCTCCGGAAAGGGGCTGAATGTTCACGAAGATGGCGTCCGCGGGAACCTCCGGGGTGGCGAAGCATTCGGCACAGCGGCGTGCGGCCAATGCCTCCACCACATCCGCAAGTTCCACCCCTTTATAGAACCGGCGGTCGCTGTAGCGTCGAAAGTACGCAAGTTGCTCAGCCAGGTCAGAAATGCGCTCCACAGAGAAGCGCAAGCATTCCTCGCGAGGGTAACCTTCGGCGTAAATGGAGGTGAACGCTGAACCCAGGGCCTCGCGCACGGCTTTCGGAGTCAGGGATTCCGAGGGGATGAGGATGATTTTTTCCTTCTGTCTTCGTTCCTCCGCGGCAGCCAGCTCCGCCACCACCCGATCGATCTCCGCCAGCCCCAGCTCCCAAATTTTTTTCTCCATGGCCCGGGAAATTATCCCCCAAAGGGGAGAGGACGAAAGCGCTTCTCCAGGTCGATCCCGCGCCAAGCGAGCTCCACCGCAAGATACATCCCGCCGGAGACAAGGGAATGTCCACCCAAAAGGAAGGGCATAGGACTTTCCGCGCAGGCCTCCACAAGCTCGCGCAACCGCGGATCGTTCACCTCCTCCGCACGCAAAAGGTCGCAGGCGTAGCGTTCCTCCGGCGGGGGCCAGACCCCGAGATGGCCCATGAAAACGCGGATATCCCACACCACGACGTCGCCCAAGCGGGCCAGGGCCCGCACGAGGTTCTTTGGGCCGACCCGCTCCGCCCAAAGGCCGAGGAGGGAGAGAACCGCGCCCCGCTCGGCCCGGCCGCTTGCCTCCATCCCCCGCTCTTCCGAGACCACCCGGAACCGGCAGGCCGCTTCCTGGTCCAAGAACCGCAGAAGATGCCCGCTCACCCGGCCGATCAGCACCACCTCCGCCTCGGGATCGACGATGGCGGAAAGCAAGGCCTTGGCCCGCTCCCTCGGAATTTCACGAAGGGTTTCCCGAACCTCCGCGGGAAGATCAGGATGAAGGGCGAGGATTTGAAGTTCCCCCGGGGTGTCGATGTCGAGCTGGGTTGCGGCCGAACGGGGAAGCTCGTAGCACGTGTAGCCGGCCTGCCAAAGGCGCATCCCCAGCGGGTTATCCCGGGAAAGGTCGGGGATGGGCCAGGGCGGGACGATCAACGCGAGGTCCGTGGAATAAAAGTTGTTGAGGACGCAAAAGGGCTCGGGAAATTCGGCGGAAAGGAGTTTTTTCCAGTCCTCATCTGGGAAAAGGAGTCCGGCCCCGCTCGCCAAATACAAGACCCGTTTAGGCCGGCGTTCCTGCACAAGCTCTGTGAACCGGGCCCCAAAATG
>JBBIVL010000010.1:0-26520 GCA_037439765.1 Candidatus Bipolaricaulota bacterium | reverse complement strand
CGACAAAGGAAGGCCACGATCCGCGGCTCAAACTCCGACATCCGCCACCTCCAGGGCCGCCCGCACCATGCGTAGGATCTGCTCATCCTCCACGTTGCGGAAGGTCATGGCCCCCGAGGGACACGCAGCGACACAGGTCCCGCAGCCCTCGCAGAGGACCTCGTTCACGTGGGCCACCTCGTCCACGGTGATGGCCCCATACGGGCATTGGGGCGCGCAGATTCCGCAGCCGGAGCAGAGTTCCTCCTGCACTTCCGCCACCTCTGGAGCGTGGGCAAGCTTCTCCGAAGAAAGGAGGGCCACCACTTTGGCTGCCGCACCGGAGGCCTGGGCCACGGCCTCGGGAATGTCCTTGGGTCCCTGGGCGGCGCCGGCCAGGAAAACCCCGGCCGTGAGGGCCTCCAAGGGGCGAAGTTTCGGATGGGCTTCCTTCAGGAAACCCTCGCTCCCGCAGGCCACCCGGAGCTTCCGGGCCAGCTCCTCCGTCCCCGGGGAGGGCACGACGGCTTGCGCTAACACCACGAGATCCGCCCGCACCTCCACCCGCTTCCCAGTAAGAGTATCCACACCCCACACCACGACCTTGTCCCCGTCCCGAAAGACCTTGGCCACCTTCCCCCGGATGTAAAGGATGCGTTCTTCCTCCATGGCCCGGTTCACGAATTCCTCGTAGTCCTTCCCGCCGGCGCGGATGTCGATGTAGAACACATAGGCCTGGCCGTCGTGCACCGCATGCCGATAAAGGAGGGCGTGTTTGGCCGTGTACATGCAGCGGATCTTCGAGCAATAGGGTTTGTGATGCTCGGGATCGCGGGAGCCCGAGCACTGGATGAACACCACCTCTTTCGGGGTTTTTCCGTCGGAAGGCCGGCGGATCTCTCCGCGGGTGGGGCCGGAGGCGGAAAGAAGCCGCTCGAACTCCAGACCATCGATGACGTCAGGAATCGTTCCGTAGCCGTACTCAGCCATGGCCTCCTTGGGATAAAGCTCGTATCCCGTGGCCAGGACGATCGCCCCCACCTCCTCCTCGAGGATTTCCTCCTGCATGTCGAAATCGATGGCCTTGGGTTCGCACGCCTCCGCGCATTTCCCGCAACGGAGAGGTACGATCCCCAGACAGTTTTGGGCGTCCAAGGTGTAGGTGGAGGGGACGGCTTGGGGGAAGGGGATGTAGATGGCGGCGCGCTGGGAAAGGCCGCGGTCAAATTCGTTGGGCACCCGAATCGGGCAGACTTTGGCGCACTCTCCACAAAGATTGCATTTCTCAGGGTCGACATAGGTGGGCTTCTTCCTGATCCGCACGCGGTAGTTGCCCACGAAACCCGAAACTTCCTCCACCTCGGAGTAGGCAAGGATGCGAATGCGCGGGTGGCGCGCCACTTCCACCATCTTCGTGGTGAGGATGCATTGGGAGCAGTCCAGGGTGGGGAAGGTTTCGGAAAGCTGGGCCATATGCCCGCCAATGGACGGGTTTTTTTCCACGAGGATCACTTCAAACCCGGCGTTGGCGATGTCCAAAGCTGCTTGGATCCCGGCGATCCCCCCGCCCACCACCAGGGCCTTGCGGGCCACCCCGATCTCCGCCGGCCGAAGCGGCCGATTTCCCCCGACTTTTTCCACGACGGACCGCGCGACCTGAATTGCTTTTTCCGTGGCCTTTGGCCCGCTATGGACCCAGGACACCTGCTCCCGAACGTTGGCGATTTCCACGAGGTAGGGGTTGAGCCCGGCCTCCTCTGCGGCCCGGCGGAAGGTCTCCTCGTGCATGGTGGGGGAGCACGCAGCTACCACCACCCCGGTGAGGCGGTGGTCCTTGATCGCGCGTTTCACCAGAGCTTGGCCGGGATCGGAGCACATGTACTCGTAGTGGGTTGCGAAAACTACGCCGGGAAAGCGGGACGCGACTTCCGCGACCTTTTTTACGTCCACCGTGCCCGCGATGTTTTTCCCGCAGTGGCAAACAAAAACTCCGATGCGCGGCTTAATTTCCGGCACCGTAGCGCTCCTTTACGTAGTTGTAGCCGGCCTCAAACGCTCGCTGGTTGAGATCCCGGGTATGAGGCGGAACCGCGGCCAGAACCGCCTTGAGCAGGGCCTCCTTGGAGACCGTGGGCCAGACGGCGGCCAGGGCGCCCAGCATCACCACGTTGGCCACGATCCTTCGTCCCAAGGACTCCGCGATCCGTGTAGCTGGGACGCAAAGAAGGCGCACATCCGTCCGCTCCTCGTAATTCACCAGGTCAGGATCCACGAGGAGGAGCCCGCCGGACTTGATCTCGTGGGCGTATTTCTCATAGGCCTCCTGGGACATGAGGATGGCCATATCGGGGATGGTGAGAAGGGGATAGGCCACGGGGGCATCGGAGATGACCACCTCCGCGGCACAGGCCCCGCCGCGGGCCTCCGGACCGTAGGACTGGGTAAAAGTCGCTTGTTTTCCGTCGTAGAGCACCGCGGCCTGGCCGGTGATCCTTCCGGCAGAGATCACCCCTTGCCCCCCAAACCCCGCGATCCTCAGCTCCTGTCTCATCGACCAGGGAATCTAGTAGAAGGTTGGCCACATCGCCATGAGATCTATCAATTTATGGATTGACCGCGCTCAATCGCCCCTCCTGCCTGGGTCCAGGACCTAAGGAAAACATCCCAGAAAAAGCTTGGCCTTGGCCCTGTGCCGCTTCCTCTTTTGGGGTAGGATTCCGCAGCATGTGCCGATGGCGAAAGAGGGACACAGGCCTGCTAAGGCGAGAAAGAGTGTGCTGTATCCATCGTCTGTCTTGACTAGTTTGAATACCGTGTACGCGAGGCCGGACGCTTAAGAAGGAGGTGGGATGCATCCGATAGAGATTCGTCCAGGCATTTTTTGGGTGGGGGTGAACGACCGCACCACCGACCTTTTCGAGGGCCTTTGGCCCCTTCCTTACGGGGTGAGCTACAACGCCTACCTCGTTTTGGGCGGAAAAACTGTCCTAATAGACTCCGTGAAAAGCCACTACGCCGAGGAGTTCCTTTTAAACATCGCTCAGGTCGTGGATCCTGCGCGCCTGGACTACCTTGTGGTGAACCACATGGAGCCCGATCATTCCGGGGCGTTACCCCTGCTTCGCCGGGTGGCGCCGCGCGCGGAGATCCTCGCCGCGCCGCCGGCCTTGCCCATGCTCGCCCGCTTTTATGGCCTGAGCGGCCGCGTGCGGGCCGTGGCCGACGGAGAAACCTTGGACCTCGGCGGCAAAACTCTAACTTTCCACCACATCCCCTTCGTACACTGGCCGGAGACGATGGCCACTTACGAGGCCACGGAGAAGGTCCTGTTTTCGTGCGATGCTTTCGGCGGCTTCCGCACCCTGGACGGAGCCATCTTCGCCGACGAGGTCGACTTCCAACTTTACGAAGACGAGGTCCTCCGCTACTTCTCCAACATCGTGGGCATGCAAAGCCAGGCGGTGCTGCGGGCCATCGAAAAGCTCAAAGGCCTAGAGATCCGGGTCATTGCTCCCTCCCACGGGCTCATCTGGAGGAAAGACCCGAAAAAAATCGTGGAGCTCTACGCCCGCTGGGCCAAAAAGGAGGGGGAACCAGGGGTGGCCCTGATCTTCGGGTCCATGTACGGGGAAACCAGAAAAATGGCGGAGGCCGTGGCTCGGGGAGTGCGGGAAGAAGGGCTTCCCGTGCGGGTCCTCGATGCCAGCCGGGTCCACGTAAGTTACCTCATCCGGGATGCCTGGCGCTTCCAGGGCTTGATTTTGGGCGCTCCCACTTACGACACCGGGATCTTCCCGCCCATCGAATATGCCCTCCGCCTTTTGGAACGAAAGAGGCTCACGAACCGGGTAGTAGGGATTTTTGGCTCTTATGGCTGGCGAGGCGGGGCTAGGGCAAAACTTGAGGAGAAAGTGGGGGAACTGGGCTGGGACCTGGTGGGAAGCCTGGAATTTTCAGGCGCGCCCACTCCCGAGGAGCTTAGGGTCGGCCGGGAACTGGGACGAAAATTGGCGGCGCGGGTGAAGGAGCTTAGGCAGAAAAGGGGGGCCGATGCCTAAGCGGTTGGCCGTGGTGGATGCGGGAAGGTGCGTGGATTGTCTCCTCTGTGCCCTGGCCTGCTCCCGGCGGTTCGGAGAAGGAGGATTGGCGCGCTCAGCCATCGCCGTGCGCTCCATAGGTGGAGTGGAAAACGGTTTTGTGGTCATTGTTTGCCGGGCTTGCCCGGATCCGCCCTGCGCCGCCTCCTGTCCTGTGGGGGCCATCACCAAGGCCCAGGTGGGCGTGCGCGTCCACTACGATCGCTGCATCGGCTGCCGCACCTGCGTCCTTTCCTGTCCGTTCGGCGCCGTGCACTGGGACGAGGAGAACAACAAGCCCGTGATTTGTGTGCATTGTGGGCTATGTGCCTCGTTCTGCCCCCACGGCGTGCTCGCTTTGGAGGAGGTGCAAGGTGGATAAGCTCCTCGCCCGGGTTTTGTACATCGATTTGGCCAGGAAACGTTTTTGGGTGGAGGAGCATCCCAAGATCTTCGAGAAGGGCTTGGGCGGGGCCGGAGTGGCCATCGAACTCCTTCACGAGCTCTGTCCAAAGGATGTCGACCCGCTTGGTCCGGAGAATCCCATCATCATTGCCGTAGGTCCGCTGAACCCCCTTTTCCCTTTGGCCTCCAAGGCCGTAGCCATGTTCAAGTCCCCGCACACTGGGAACCTTGGGGAGTCCCACTGTGGGGGCCGGATGGCCTTGGCCTTGCGGCTTGCGGGCTTTGGGGCCCTGGTGATCCAGGGGCGAAGCGAGGTGCCCGTGTATTTGGCCATCCACCATGGCCGCGTGCAATTCCGCGATGCCCGGGCCCTTTGGGGCCTTTCCTCCTCCCTCACCGCCGGCCGGGTCCTGCGGGAGATCGAGCCCGGTTCCGGCTGCCGCACGATCCTTCGCATCGGCAGAGCGGGCGAGCGCCTCGTCACCTACGCCACGGTCATCGCCGAGACCTACCGGCATTTCGGCCGCCTGGGCCTGGGCGCGGTGTTCGGGAGCAAAAACCTCAAGGCCTTGGTCATCTCCGGAACGGGCGCAATCCCCATCCATGATCCGCCCCGCTACCAAAAGGTCTATCGGGAGCTCTGGGAGAAGGCCACCCGTTCGGACCTCATGCGCAAGTACCACGACCTTGGCACCGCCCAAAACATTCAGCCTCTGAACAAGATCGGCGCCCTTCCCGTGCGAAATCTTTTGCGCACGAAATATCCGACCGAGCCGGCGTTCACCGGAGAGAGGTTAGCTGCGGAATTTTTGGGTCGTCGCTTAGCCTGTTCCGCTTGCCCAGTGGCGTGCGTTCACCTCGGTATCTTGCGCGAGCCCCACCCTGTGGAGCCCTACTTCTACAAGACGACCTTCGTCTCCTACGACCACGAACCCCTTTACTCCCTGGGAAGCATGCTGGGGATGGAGCGCGCGGAAGACGTGTTGAAGCTCATCGATGCCGTGGAGGTGCTGGGAATGGACGCCATCACCACGGGGGTGGCCTTGGCCTGGGCCACGGAGGCATTCCAACGCGGCCTCATCACGAAAAAGGAGACGGACGGCATTGCGCCGGATTGGGGAAAGGTCGATGCGTATTTGGAAATGATCCGCCGCATTGCCCTTCGAAATGGAGAGTTTTATTTCGTGCTGGGGCAAGGGGTGAGGGCCGCGGCCGCCCGCTATGGCGGGGAGGAATCCGCCCTCGCTTTCGGGGGAAACGAGATGCCCGGCTACCACACCGGCCCCGGTGCCCTCCTCACCTATCTTTCCGGCTCCCGCCATTCCCACCTTGACTCCGCGGGATACGCCCTGGACCAAGAGTGCTTGCAGCGCGGGGAAAGTTTGCGCGCCGAGGAGCTTGCGCGGCGTCTCATCAATGAGGAGGCAAAAAGACAGATCCTTTCCTCCCTTGTTGTTTGCTTTTTTGCCCGCGGAATTTATGATCCCAACACGATCAGCACGGCATTGGCAACTTTGGGGATCGAGCGGAGCCCAGAGGAGTTGGAGAAGCTGGGCATGGAAATCCTGCGCCGAAAATATGCGTTCAAGCGGCGCGAAGGGTTTGACCTTGTGGGGGTTCCCATTCCTGCGCGGGCTTTGCAGACGCCCACACCAAGCGGCCAGGTGAATGAGGATTTTCTACGCCGGGCCCTGAAGGAGATGGCGAAAATCTTGGAGGGGGAAGATGGGATGGCGTGAGGTTCTAAGACGCGAGTATTTCGAGGCCGATCGGGAGTTCGTGGAGGAGGTCCTTCCCGTAGGCGCGGTGGATCAATCCGTGTTCGGGCTCATCGCCGATGCCACCCGCTACGTGCTTGTGGCCGAGGGGGAGGAAGTGCACATTCGGGCGGATGTGGGCGCCCTTCCGGAGGTTTTGCGCTCCCTGAGCCGAGGGGGCCGCGGCGTTTCCCGTAAAGATGCGGAGGCGGCGGTACAAAAATTCGCCGCTCTTTGGGAGGCTAAGGCCCGGGCCCGCGGGACCTGGGAGGAGGCGGTGCGCCTGGCCCACGAGGCCGGGGAAATCCGAACTGTGAGCCTGCAGAAAAAGAGGAGCTTTTGGCCCTGGCGGAGGTGAAGGATGCCGGAGATCGCCCTCCATGGGGTGACGAAGCGTTTCAGCTCCACCGTGGCTGTGGACCATCTCACTGCGCGTATCCACGATCGGGAGTTCTTCGTGGTGGTGGGCCCCACCGGCTGCGGGAAAACCACGCTCCTTCGCCTCCTGGCTGGCCTAATCAATCCCGATCAGGGCGAGATCTTCTTCGACGGGGTGCGGATGAATGGGGTGCCGCCGCGGGAGCGCGGGGTGCGCATGGTCTTCCAGGGCCAGGACTACGCGCTTTACCCGCACCTTGAGGTCTACAACGCCGAGCGCTGGTCAAATCTCTCCTTTCCCCTGCGGCTTCAGGGGGAGAGGACGAAAGGGATCAGGGAGAGGGTCCAGCGGGTAGTCCAGCGCCTAGGACTACATCCGGATTGGTTTCCCCGTAAACCCCGGGAGCTTTCCGAGGGCCAAAAGCAGAAGGTAGCGCTGGGCCGGGCTACGGTTTTGCCGCCAAAAGTTTTCCTTCTCGATGAGCCTTTAGCCCATCTGGATCCGCCGGCGCGAGCTAAAGCCCGGGAGGAAATTCGCCGCTTACACGCCGAGCTCGGAACCACCACCGTCTACGTGACCCATGATCTCACGGAGGCCTTCCTCCTTGGGGATCGGGTGGCGGTAATGCGAGCCGGGAAATTCCTGCAAGTGGGGACGCCCAAGGAAATTCGTGATCATCCGGCGGACGCGTTCGTGGCGGAGTTCGTAGGAGCCTATCGGGAAGGACTGCGCCAGGCCTTCGGGGCGTGAATCCGGGGACACCCGGGTTTTGCCGGCGAGCCTTCGTGACGAAAAATTCCAAGGTGAACATGAAAGTCGCCGTCCTTTGTGGGGGAGACTCGGCGGAGCGGGAAGTCTCTTTGCGCTCCGGCCGCAACGTGTTTTCGGCCCTCAAACGCAAGGGCTGGGATGTGGATCTCTTGGAGATCGATTCCTTCGATGGTCTTCCCCAGAAGCTCAAACCTTATTCAGCGGTGTTCAACATCCTCCATGGGGGTCCAGGAGAGGATGGAACGGTCCAGCTACTTTTGGAACTCATGGGCAAGGCCTATGTGGGCTCCGGGCCACTGGCTTCGGCCTTGGCCATGGACAAGGTGGAGGCGAAGAAAGCCTTCCAGGGAAAGGGCCTTCCCACCCCGGCCTGGGTCCTTTACCAAGGCGGGGATTCGGAAAGTTTCGCGCCTCGTGCCAAGGAGTTGGGTTTTCCCCTGGTTTTGAAACCGCGGCGGGAGGGCTCCAGCGTAGGGGTGAGGATCGTCAAGGAGGAGACGGATCTTTTGCACCACATCCGAGAAATGGCCGAGAAATTCCCGGAGTTCTTTGCGGAGAAATACATTCCCGGCCGGGAGATCACCGCGGCCATTTTGGAGGACGCGGAAGGCCTGAAGGTTCTCCCCCTTGTGGAGCTTCGACCAAAGCGGGAATTCTTTGACTGGACAGCCAAATACACGCCCGGGGAGTGCGACATCCTCTGTCCCGCTCCTCTTGCGCCGGAGGAGGAGAGAAGGGCGAAGGAAGTGGCCCGCGAGGTTTTTCTTCTTTTGGGATGCCGGGATTTGGCCCGGGTGGACATGCGTTTGGGTGAGGATGGGGAGCCTTACCTTTTGGAGGTCAACACTCTCCCGGGGATGACCGAGCTTTCCCTTTTCCCTCGGGCGGCGGCCGCGGTCGGCATCCCCTACGATGACCTTGTGGACCTTCTTCTGCGCCGCGCCTTATCCCGCTTGTCAAAATCGTGATCTTTAGGGTAGAGTAGGGTGCGAGGATTCGGCGAGGAGGTGATGAAGATGAAAATCCTGTGGTACGGCCACGCTTGTTTCCGCATCACCGCCGCTGACGGCACGGTGGTCATCACTGACCCCTACGGGGAAAACGTTCCGTACAAGCCACCGGAGGGGCCGGCCCATATCGTCACCGTCTCCCATGACCACTTCGACCACAACGCCGTGGCCCGGGTAAAGGGAAATCCGGAGGTCCTGCGGGGGGTGGGGGAGTGGACCGTGCGCGGTGTTCCGGTGCGCGGCATCCCCTCCCTGCACGACCCTAAAGGAGGAAAGGAACGCGGGCGCAACACCATTTTTAAGTTCACGGTGGACGAGGTGCACTTGGCCCATCTGGGCGATCTCGGCCATACCCTGACCGCCGAGCAGCTCAAACCTCTGGAGGACGTGCAGGTGGTGCTGATTCCCGTGGGCGGTTTCTACACCATCGGCCCCAAGGAGGCCAAGGAGGTGGTGCAGGCCCTGCCCCGAGTGAAGGTGGTGATCCCCATGCATTACCGCACGGAGGCCATGAAGGATTGGCCGATCCGGCCGGTTCAGGAATTCCTGGAAGCTGTGGACCTAAGGGTCCAAGAATTCAAAGGCGAAGCGGAGCTTGCCGCTTCCCAGCTTCCCAAGACGAAGGAGGTGTGGCTCCTTTCCTATGCCTAAAATTTCGGCACGCAGCGCAGCGGCCCCGGCTTCCCCCATCCGCCGGCTCTATCCCTTGGCAGTGGAGGCGAAGCGCAAAGGGAAAAAGATCTATCATCTCAACATCGGGCAGCCGGATATCCCTACTCCGGATGCGTTCCTGCGAGGAATCCACGAGGCCAAGGTGGAGGTCTTGGACTACGCTCCCTCTCCGGGATTACCGGAGGCCATCCACGCCGTCCAAGCTTACTACGCGGAAATCGGGTTCGACCTCGCCCCTCAGGAGATCCTCATCACCATCGGCGGTTCCGAGGCCATCACCTTTTCCTTGATGGTGACTTGCGATCCCGGCGATGCGGTTCTCACTCCTGAGCCGTTCTACCCTAATTATCTTGGGTACGCCCGGCTGGCCAATGTAGAGCTCATCCCCCTTACCACCTGCCGCTCCGAGGGGTTCCACCTTCCTCCGCGGCGGGAGATCGAGGCCCTGTTGACCCCGAAAACTAAAACCATTCTCCTTTCCAACCCAGGGAATCCCACGGGGGTTGTGTACACCGAGGCGGAATTGGACATGCTCGTGGAGCTAAGCTTGCGGCACAATCTCTTCCTCATTGTGGACGAGGTCTATCGAGAATTTGTGTACGAGGGAAAGCACAAAAGCATCCTAGCTTATCCGGAGGTTGCGGATCGGGCGATTGTGGTGGACTCCATCTCAAAAAGGCTTTCCGCCTGCGGTGCCCGGGTGGGGATGCTTATTTCCCGCAACAAAGAGGTGATGAGCGCAGCGCAAAAGTGCGCCACCATCCGTCTCTCCGCTCCTACGTTCGAGCAACTGGGGTTCGCGGCGTTCATGGCCGACCCCCACCACCGGGAGGTCATCGCCCAAATGATTGAAGAATATCGGATCCGCCGCGACATCTTCTGCGAGGAGCTGGAGAAGATCCCCGGTGTCACCTTCCGCAAGCCCGAGGGCGCGTTCTACGTGATGTTCGGCCTCCCTGTGCAGGATAGCGAGGACTTCATCCGCTGGATGCTCACGGACTTTCCGGGGCCTGAGACGGTAATGTTCGCGCCGGGCGCGGGTTTCTACGGGACCCCAGGTTTGGGTCATGAGGAAGTGCGCGGGGCTTACGTGCTCAAGGTGGAGGACCTGCGCCGGGCGTGCGCGGTGCTGGCCGAGGGCTTGGCCCTTTATACCCAGGCCCTGGCTCGAACGGGCGGATGAAGGAGGAGCGGGAGCGCCTGGATCTCCTTCTTGTGAAGCGGGGGCTGGCGCCTTCCCGCGCGAAAGCTCAGGCCCTGATCCTCGCCGGACAGGTGCGGGTGGCGGGAGTGTTAGTAGATAAACCCGCCGCCCTTGTTCCGGTGACCGCCGCAATGGAGATCCTCTCCTTGCCCCGTTATGTCTCCCGCGGTGGGGAAAAACTTGAGGCTGCCCTTTTTGCGTTCCATATTGACCCCACAGGGAAAATTTGTCTGGATATCGGGGCCTCCACAGGCGGGTTCACTGATTGCCTTCTTCAGCACGGGGCGGCCAAGGTGTACACGGTGGATGTGGGGCGGGGGCAGCTCCATTGGAAACTCCGTCAGGATCCGCGGGTGGTGGTGAAGGAAGGACTTAACGCCCGTTACCTTCAGTTTTCCGACATCGGGGAGGAAGTGGATCTTGTCACCATCGATGTTTCCTTTATATCCCTCCGCCTGATCCTTCCCAGGCTCTATGGGATCGTCCAACGGGAGGGTGTGGTGCTTCCCCTGGTCAAGCCTCAGTTCGAGGCCGGTCGGGAAAAGGTTAGGGATGGAGTGGTCCGGGATCCCGAAATACATCGCGAGGTGCTCGTAAACCTCGTGGCGTTCGTGGAGAAACATTTGGGCTGGTCCGTGGTGGATGCCGTTCTCAGCCCTCTTTTGGGCCCCAAGGGAAACCGCGAATTCTTCTTGTTCATTTTGCCACGTCCCGGGGCGGAAAGAGAGCTGGATTGGCAAAAGCTTGGGCTTTAAAAGCGAACAAGCCCCAGGGGAAATCCAGAAAAACTTCTCACCTACGCGAGTTTTTCGCGGAGCCGTGCGGAAAACCAATCCAGGACCCAAACCATGAGGATGATGAGAAGGGTGAGAACGGTGGCTTCCGGAAAAGCCCAACCCAGGAGGTATTGCATGAGGCGAAAGCCAATGCCGCCTCCACCCACCATGCCCACTACGGTGGCCATGCGCACGTTGATGTCCCAGCGGTAGAGGGTGAAGGAGAGGAAGGGGTTGATGATCTGGGGGATCACCCCGTAGCGAAGGACTTGGAGACGGTTGGCACCGGTGGCGGTGATGGCCTCCACCGGCCCGGGATCGATGGCCTCGATTTGCTCCGCATAAAGTTTCATGAGGTCCACAATGGAATGGATAAACAGGGCCAGAACCCCAGCGAAAGATCCGGTGCCCACCCAAACGGCAAAAATGATGGCCCAAATGATGGCGTCCACAGAGCGCGTGAAACTTCCGATCATGCGCAACAGGGTGTACACCAGCCGAGGCAGGGGGCCGCGCATAAGATTGCGCGCGGCAAAGAACGAAAGCACGGCCGCAAAAGGAACGGCAAAGGCTGTGGCCATAATGGCCATGAACAACGTCTCCCCCAGAAGTTTCACGCCCAGGATCAGGAGATCCCAGCGCGGGGAGGCGATGGCCCGCCAAAATTTGATGGTGCTCTCAAAACCGCTCACAAGCCGGGCCGGGTCCACCCGCACCACGGCTATGGACGCGGCGATCGAGGCCAAAACCGCCAGGAGAAAGAGCCACCCGCTCAGGGTGAGGTACCAGGGCCGATAGGGGCGGAGACGCACTTCGGTCAAGGTGAGCTCCGCCAGGATTTCCCCGGGGGTGCGGGCTTGAGCATCGAAAAACGTGGTGACCAAAGAAACCGGGAAAAAGGGCCAAAGGACGGCGTAAAGAAAGCGGGAGGGAAAATCTCTCCCGCCGCTGAGCTCCCGTCGCACCACCTTCATCCCCAGGGTCTGGTCCAGCGTTGACCACAACGCCGCGCCTCCAACCACCGCTATGACCAGGTATTCCCAGGGCAGAAGGGAATACCGGAGAAGACCGAATCGGAAGTAACTGTAAGCGAGATTTATGGCCACCCAAAGGTAGGCCAAAAACAGGAGGTCTAAGAAGGCGGGAAAGACCCGGGTCTGGAGCGCCCGCCCCTGGCGCACCAGCAACTCCATCAAAAAGGAAAAAATTGTTTGCCCTTTGTGAAATGGGCGACTTTCCAAAGACAGGGGTAATCCGCGGGGATGGATGGGCATGTCACACAATCCTTTCCCGCACCCAGCCGGAGACGTAATCCATGATCCATACCGTGGCCATAAAGAGCAGGATGACCCCGCCCACAAGGCCCCACTGCAAGTCGTTCTTGTACTCAAAAAGATGTCGGCCGATGCCCCCGCCCCCTACCAATGCCACCACGGTGGCCATGCGCAAGTTGATGTCCCACCGATAGATGGTGAAGGCCAGGAACTGAGGAATAACCTGGGGAACCACGGCGTAGCGCACCACCTGCAGGAGGTTGGCGCCACTGGCGGTCACGGCCTCCACCGGCCCGGGATCAATGTGCTCCACCTGTTCCGAGAAAAGTTTCCCCAGGGCCGCAATGGTGTGGATGAACAGGGCCATGCTTCCCGCAAAGGGACCAAAGCCCACCCAGATAGCGAAGATGGAAGCCCAGTATACGGATTCCACGGCCCGAAACACGTTGAAGAACCCGCGGGTTAGGAAATACACCAACCAACCCAGGGGGCTCCGCACCGCGACGTTGCGGGCCCCAAAGAAACTTAAGGGGAAGGCCAAGGCCGTGCCGGCCAGCGTGGCCAAAAGGGCCATATAGAGCGACTGCACCAGTCCATCCACAAAGGAAAGCTTGATGCGCGGATCCGGCGTCACCAAGTAGCGAAAATCGGGATGAATGAGACCGCGCCAAATGCGCACCGACCTTGAAGCCCGCCGAATCAAATTCTGAACATCAATCTCCGTAAGGCGCCACCCCAAGGCCAAGGTCATTCCGAGGAAGAGGACCGCACAAATGCCGTAAGCCGAAAGGTACCAGCGCGGTCGGAAACCGCCGCTTTCCGGCCGGGGGAGAGGAGCCCACTGCATGCCCGCCCAGCGCTCATAAAAAGGACGCTCGGGCTCAACCAAAAAGGCCACCCCGAGCGTCAGAACCCCCAGGTGGGCGAAGAAAAAATACGTCCAACGTTGGGAAAAGCTCGGCGGGCCACCGCTTTTCGAAGCCAGCCAAACGCCGAGAATTCGCTGACCCAGGCTGGGACCGAAGGCCTGGGTCAGCAAAACCATCTCCACAATGCCCCAAGCCACCAAGGCCCAGCCCCAGCCCGGGAGTGCCGGAGCGACAAACTTGGCCTCGGGCTGCCACACCTGCCAGCGCGTCAGGAGGTAGTGCAACGTGAACCCGCTATAGAGCAGGTAGGCCCAAAGAGCCAAATCCAAAAGGAGGGAAAGGAGACGGACCTTGAGGAGCTTCACCGCACCTCCACTTCCTCCGCCTCCTCGCCGTAGATCTCCTTGAACTTTTGGTTATCGATGGCCTCGGGAAGCCCGTCGAACACGATCTCTCCGGCCTTGAGGGCGATAATTCTCTGCCCGTAGCGCCGGGCCAGGGAGAGGAAGTGGAGGCTGGCAATGACCGTGACTCCATCCTCTTTGTTGATCTGCTCGATGTACTGCATCACGGAGTGGGAGGTCGCCGGGTCGAGAGCGGATACGGGCTCATCGGCCAGGAGCAATTCCGGCTCCTGCATGAGGGCGCGGGCGATCCCCACCCGCTGCTGCTGGCCACCGGAGAGCTGGTCCGCCCGGGCATGGATCTTGTCCGCGAGCCCCACCCGTTCCAAACAGGCCTGCGCGCGACGGAGGTCCTTCTTGGGGAAATAGCCCAAGAGCGTGGGCACGGTGGGGTTATAGCCTAGCCGCCCGGCGAGGACGTTTTGCAACACCGTGGCCCGCTTCACCAGATTGAACTGCTGGAACACCATGCCGATCCGGCGGCGAACCCGGCGCATGGCGCTGGGGGGAAGCTTCGTGAGCTCCAGGTCGTTGAGAAAAACCCGGCCGGAGGTGGGCTCCACCAGCCGGTTGATGCAGCGAAGGAGGGTGGACTTGCCAGAGCCCGAAAGGCCGATCAGCACCAGGAAGGCTCCCCGCTCGAGGGAAAAACTTACGTTGGAAAGAGCACGGACCTTGCCGCGCTCGTACACCTTGGTGAGGTTTTCCGCCGCAAGATGGGACATAGGAAAAGAGGGGGGAGCCTGGCTCCCCCCTCGGCGCTTCCGCCTCCTTTACCGCTCGGGCACGGGGTAGCCCGCGGCCTGGCGGTAGAAGTCATAAAAGGAGTCGTCAATTTCGGCGACGTCGTACCATTCATAGAACCCTTTGCGCGACCACAACGCCAACCCCTCGGGCGAGCGAATGTGGGCTTTGATGGCCTCGACGATCATGTCCTCGAGGTCCTTGGGGAAACCGGCGGCAAAGGCAATGCAGTCGTTGGGCATGGGGCCCACTGTGGCCACAACCCCCACTTTGCGCACGAGTTCCCAAATATCTCCGTAGACCTTCACTTCCTCGGCGATGGCCGCCCGGAGGTCCACGCACTCGCCGCGGATCCCCTCCGGGTAGAGGTCATTGTTCCAGCGATCCCACAGCCAAAGCTCTGGATCCATGCCGTACTCCCAGCGCCATCCCGCGGCCTTCAGGGCCTCAGCGATTGCAGCGGGGGGATTGGGCGGGGAGCCGTAGCCGGTGCAGAAATCGGCCTGGCCCTCCAGCACCGCGATCAGTGCGTTCGCGTGGGTGCCCACCGCCTTCTCTTCCGCGAATTCCAAGCCTAGGCTATTGAAATACCCTTTGGGGATGACATAGCCCGATGTGGAACGGGTGCTCCCAAAGGCCCAAACCTTCCCGGCCAGGTCATACACGGACGTGAACCCCTTCTCCCGCAGGGCATAGATGGAGGCGAAATAGTAGGGGTAGCCGTACCGTACCGCAGCCAAGCGGGCATGCACCCCGGGGTTCTCCAGGGTGATCCGGGCGTACTGATCTGTGGTGGGAACGCCAAACACGTCGCCTTCCGCGGCGATCATGGCCTCAATCATGGCGGCATAATCCGCGGCGATCACGGGCTTAATCACCAGGCCCGTCATTTGGGAAAGGGCCTCGGCGATCTTCGGGCCCACCTCTTGAATCACGTCCACCTTCACCGAGGGCACGAAGAGCATGGTGATCGGCCGCTCTGGCGTGCCCAGTGCCTGGGCGAACCCCATGGCCCCCAACACCGACAAACCCAACAACACCGCTACCGCGCGTTTCACCTGACCACCTCCTTAACGGGCATTATAGCCCAGGGAGAAAAGTTCGGCCTACTCCCGCCGGTAGGGCGTGCCCAAAGCCTTGGGGAACCGCACGCGGCCAATGACCCCCGCCACCACAAGAAGCGTGGCCACATAGGGGATCATGGAGATGAATTGCCAAGGAATGGCCTCTTTTACACCGGGAAGGGACTGGATCCAGGTGGCCAAGGACTCAAAGAACCCGAAGAGGAGGCCGCCGGCCAAGGCCAGCAGCGGCCGCAGCCCCGAGAAGACCACAGTGGCGAGAGCAATGAACCCCCGGCCAGCGGAGATCTCCTTGGTCACCGAGCCCAACCAGGACACGGACATGTAGGCCCCCGCCAGTCCGGCCAGGGCCGCCCCGAGGGCGGTAGAAAGAAGCTGAGTCAGCTCCACGGGAATTCCTGCCACGTCCGCAGCTTCCGGGTTCTCGCCCACCGCTTTGATCCGTAGTCCCACGCGCGTCCGGCTCAAAAGCCAATGGATGCCAAAGGGCAGAAGCAAAGCCACGGGGATGAGGGGAGAAAACGTGCCCACCGGCGTGGCGATGGAGGGAAGCTGGGCGCTGCGGGGCACCGTGTAGAACCCCGGGGAGCCCAGTACTTGGAGCCCGAAGGCCACAAATCCCAGAGAAAAGAGATTGATGCCAACCCCGGCGATCATCTGACTTCCCTTCCAATACGCGCACAGGAGCCCGAACACAAGGCCAAGGCCTAGCCCTGTAACTAGCCCCACCAAGAGCCCTACGAGAGGGCCCCCGGCCCGCGCCCCCAACGTCCCGGTGAATGCGGAAAGGAGGAGAATCCCCTCCAAACCAATGTTAAAGAGCCCCGCGGACTCCCCGATCACCTCCCCCACAGCGGTAAGGGTGATGGGGACCATGGCATGGAGGGAAATGGAAAACAGGCTCCAGAAATAAGTCCAGTTCACGCTTCACTCCTTCTTGTCCGCAGGCTCCGCGCGAATACCTTGAAGATGCGGGTGAGCTCGGGCAAGGCCAAGGCCAACACGATGACCCCTTGCACCGCGCGCACCATCTCGAAGGGCACGCCGGCCTCCATCTGCATGAGGCGGGCCCCGGCCTGGAGGCCACCATAAAAGATGGCGGCGGGGATGATCCCCAGGGGATGGATGCGGCCGATCATGGCCACGCCGATTCCATCGAACCCGAACCCCGAGATATTGGTGAGGCCGCTGTACACAGCGAAGGTGGGGGGCCGCCCCATCACCTCCACCGCCCCGGCCAATCCCGCCGCTGCCCCAGCCAAGGCAAACACCAGGAGCACCGTTTTCTGGGGAGAAACTCCGCCGTAGCGCGCCGCATGGGGGTTGGCCCCGGCTGCCCGGATCTCATACCCCGTCACGGTGTGCCAGAGGAAAACGTAAAGGAAAAGGGCCACGCCCGCGGCCACCACCAGGCCCAGGGAGAGGTCCGTCCCCCGCATGAAAAGGGGCAGGCGACTGGTACGGGCCACAGAAATCGTCTTTTCCGCGCGGATGGGGTCTACCAGAACATTGGCCACAAGATAGAAGGCCAAGAAATGGCTGAGCCAATTGAACATGATGGTGGAGATCACCTCGTGGACGCCACGGTAAGCGCGAAGGAGAGCAGGAACAAGCCCCCACAGAATCCCACCGATGGCGGCGCACGCAAGGGCCAGGAGCGCATGGAGCCCTGGGGGTAGACGGAGGAGGCTCAAGGCCACCGCACCCATGGCCCCCATGTACATCATCCCCTCCGCCCCGATGATGAACAGCCCTGCCCGGGCGCCCACAGCAAACGTGAGGGCCGTAAGGATGAGGGGGGTAGCGTTGGCCAACGCGCTGGCCAGCCCGTAACTGCTTCCGAAACTCTCCCGGAACAGCGCAAAGTACGCGGGCCAAGGGTTGTAGCCCCAGGCCCACATGATGAGGGCCCCGGTTCCCAAGCCAATCAGCCCTGCCAACACCGATTCCAAAACCGGCCGCAGGCCCCGCCAGATCCAGCTCATTCCGCCTCCGCTTTGATTCCGCCCATGAACAGCCCGATCTTTTCGGGCGTCAACTCCTCTGGTCTGGCTACAGCAGTGAAGGTGCCCTCATACATGAAGGCCACGCGATCGGAAAGGGCAAGGACCTCGTCGAGATCAGCGGATACTAGAAGGATGGCCCGGCCTTCGGCGCGCAGTTGCAAGAGGAGATCGCGAATGAACTGGGCTGCGCCAATGTCCAGACCCCGCGTGGGCTGGGCCGCCACCACCACCTTGGGATCCTTCGAAAGCTCCCGCGCCACGATGAGCTTTTGTTGATTGCCTCCAGAAAGGCTCTTCGCGGGGACCGTAAGCCCCGCGGTCTGGATGGCGAACTTCTGCACAAGCTCGGCGGCATGCGCGCGCACCGCCAAGCCCTGCAAGAAACCTGCGAAATGAAACGCGGGTTCGCGTTGGACCCCCAAAATCGCGTTCTCCGCTACAGTAAACGAGAGAATAAGCCCGTGCTTCCAGCGGTCCTCGGGTACATGGGCCAGCCCAAGACGGTAAAGCTCCGGGGGAGATCGCCCCACCACGTCCTTCCCCGCCAGTCGAACCTCCCCTGCCTCAACCCGACGGAGCCCGCAGATGGCCTCTACCAGCTCGGTTTGGCCGTTACCTTCTACCCCGGCCACACCAAAAATCTCGCCGGGGTGCACCCCGAAGGAAAGGCCCCGCACGGCCAGCTCGCCTGTATCAGCGCGCACCCGTAGATTCCGCACCTCCAGCACGGGTTCCCCGGTTGCGGCCCAAGCCGGCGCCTTTTGGGTTTCCCCTTCCAGGGTTAGCTCCACCGGCCGTCCACGAAGCTCGACCTCCGTGCCCACCATAAGCTTGGCCAGTTCCGCCGCGGTCGTGCCACGGGTCTCCACTTCCCCGGCTACCTTGCCTCGCCGTAGAACCATGATGCGGTCGGTAACAGCCAAGGCCTCCTTGAGCTTGTGGGTGATGAACACCACGGCCTTCCCCTGGTCCCGGAGGCGCTGCAGGAATTTGAACAGCTCCGCGGTCTCGCCGGGGGTAAGCACGCTGGTGGGCTCATCCAAAATGAGAAGCCGTACATCCCGTGCAAGCACCTTGAGGATTTCCACACGCTGCCGCTCGCCCACCGCCAGATTCTCCACGGGAACATCAAGGGGCACGCGCAATCCCGTGTCCTCAACCAGTTTTTCCAACTTCTCCCGCAGAATAGGAAAGCGCACTCCGCCCAATCCCAGGGCCACGTTCTCCAGAGCCGTGAATGTGTCCACGAGGGCGAAGTGCTGGTGGACCATGCCGATGCCCAGTCGCAACGCATCCTTTGGAGAATGAAAACGGATAGGCCCGGTTGGCCCAAGGAGCCGGCCCGCAGTGGGTGCCAGGAGGCCGGAGAGGATCTTGGTGAGCGTGGTTTTCCCTGCTCCGTTCTCTCCCAAAAGCCCAAGGACTTCCCCGGGTCGCACGGCGAGGTCCACCCCCAAGAGGGCCACCGTTCCGTCTGGGTAGACCTTGGTTAAGGCCTCGCCCCGCAAAAGGAATTCGGCCATAGCCGAAAAACGAGGGCCTGGGCCCATTTCCCCGACCCAGGCCCTCGCATGGATATAAGGTTAGCGGGTGAGCGGGTACTCCGCCCGCACAGCCAACATGTCGTCCCGGGTTTCCGGCTTGGGCACCACGATTTCCCCGCTGAGGATCTTGGCCTCCAGCTCGTCCACGGCTTCCCAGATCCAGGTGGGGATGGCCGCGCGCATGGCCTGCCAGTTAGCGATAATCCTCTCCCGATCGGCCTCGGTAATGGCCCCAGCCTTGATCCCGAACTCGATGAAGTCCAAGAGCTCCTCATACCGGCTGATGCCCACTCCCTTATTCTTGAGGCCCAAGGAGAGGATGCCGCCCTCGAACGTGCCCTCCTGTACCCGCTGGATGGCCGTATAGCAGCCCACATCCACCCGCTTCATCATGGAGGCTACGACTTTGTTCCCGTCGCCCATCCAGTCCTGGTTAGCGTCGACACCGATCATGAACGGCGGGCCCGCCTCCCGGCCATCCTTGGCCAGCTTGGCGGTGACGGCCTCAAGAATCCCGATGCCTAAGGGGCCGGCCACGTTGTACACAGCCACCGCGCCCTGCTCGAGCTGAGCCTCCGCGGCGGCCTTTCCTTTGGCGATGTCTGAAAACGTCCCGGTGTAGACCCAAAGGAGCCCCACATCCGCCGTGTTCCCCGTCACCGTGGCGTACTTCTTGAGGCCCCAATCGATACCGAACCGGTAGCCACCTTCAAAGTGGTAAAGGACGGGGATCTCGATCCCGAGGACTACACCCACGTAAGGGTACGCGTACTGCGCGGCGAGCATCCCGGCGAGAGCCCCGACCAACGCCGAGCCCTCCTGCTCCTCGAACACGATGGAAAGGACGTTGGGATGCGAAACGACGGCGTCGATGATGGCAAATTTCTGGTTGGGGAATTCAGGGGCCACTTCGTTCAGGGCATCAGCAAGAAGGAAACCCACACAGATGATGAGGTCGAACTTCCCGGTGCGGGCGGCGTTGCGGATGTTGGGGAGGTAGTCGGCAGAAGTGGCAGACTGGATCTCCACCATCTCCCACCCAAAGGCGGCGCAGGCCTCCTCCGTTCCTTTGAAGCCCATGTCGTTGAAGGAAAGATCCCCGCGGCCGCCCACGTCGAGGATGAGGGCCACCCGGCCGGCCAAAACAGGCACCACCACCAGCGCTACCGCCAGGAACACCAAACCCAATCGTTTCATACTGAACCCCCTCCTTAGACTTTTCTTCCCCGGGCTTCCGGCCCGGAGGTCAGCCCATGGTAGGGGAAGCGGCCAGAAAGGTCAAGAAAAGCGAGGAGGGGGAGGGGAGATCTTCCCCTCCCCCGGCGAGGAGGAAGGAGGCCAGGAGGGGGTCATGGGCGTGCCCCGCCGATTCGAACGGCCACCCGCCCGCCGGGCTCCATAAAGCATCGTGCCCGGGAGGTGGGGCTGGAAACCCCTTAGGGCCGGCACCTTGCCCGGCACGCCAGGCCAAGACCAAGCTAAGCCTCACCGAAGCCAGCCGGCAAACCCACGTGGGGCCCAAGAAGAGGACCTTTGAACGCTTACCTTAGGACACTAGTCAGGAAGCTTGGCAATCCGCCAGTACTCCCACACCGTGCGGAGAAGCCGATCAAACTCCTCTGGGGAAGCGGGTTTCTGGAGAAACCCCGCGGCTCCGGAATCGTAGGCCCGCACCATGTCCTCCTCGTCGGTGGACACCGTGAGCACCACCACCGGGATTTTCCGGAGCTTCTCCTCTTTCTTGATCTCCGCCAACACGTCCAACCCGCTCTTCTTGGGCAGGCGGAGGTCCAAAAGCACGAGGTTGGGGCGAGGGGCCTGAACATAGTTCTTGCGGCGAAACAGGAAGTCCAGGGCCTCCTCTCCGTCTTTCACCCAAAACAGATCGTAACGTACACTGGCTTTCTCCAAACTCCGGACGGAGCGTTCGATCAATTCGTAGTGGTACGGGTCGTCCTCCACCACCAGGATCGTCATCCGCCGTTCAACGGGCATCGCAGTCCACCCCTTTTCTCACGGGCAGCCGCGGTAGGGTGAAGTAAAACGTGGCGCCCTGCCCCGCTTGGGACTCCGCCCAAATCCGGCCGCCGTGCTCCTCCACGATGCGGCGACATATGGCCAATCCCGCACCGGTTCCCTCCTTTGTTCGATCCAACTGCTCAAACAACTGGAAGATCTTTTCCAAATACTCGGAGGGAATGCCAGGACCGTTGTCCCGCACCCAGAAGAGGTAGGTGTCCCCGCGATGGGGCTTCCATCCCACCTCCACCACCGGATTGGGCTTGTCGTTGAATTTCACGGCGTTGTGGATGAGGTTGGAAAAAAGCTCCCCCACGAGGCTCGGCCGGCCATAGACCTGGGGAAGCTCTGGAGGGATGCGCAACTCCACCGCGGAAAGAAGCGGCCCCAAATCCTCGCGCACATCGGCCAGGAGCTTGTTCAAATCCACGGGTTCAAACTGGGTGGGATCAAGGCGCATCTTGGAATAACGGTTGAGATCTTCCAGCATCCGATCCATGCGCGCGAGCCTCCCTTGAGTGAGCTCCAGATCCCGCCGCACTTCCGGAGGCAGCTGGCCATTGTGCTGAGAAAGAATCATCTGGACATAACCCAGGGCCAACCGGGTGGGATTGCGCAGGTCATGGGAGACGGCGGCGTTGAAGGCGCGCAGACGCTCGTTCGCCTCCTCCAAAAGACGTTTCTGCTCGCGCAACTCGGCCTCTAATTTCTTGAGGGCCGTGACGTCCGCGAAGTAATCCACACGGCCTCCCCGACCGCGTGCCTCGGAAAGGGGCACACTGAAGTACTGAAGCGTGCGTTCCTCGCGACCTTGCCCGGGGCAGACCTGGACGATCAGCGGTTCGCAGTCGGTGCCGGCCTGGTAACTTTGGCGCACCGCGCGGAAGAAGCTCTCCCCCTCTTCCAAAACCATCCCGATGCGCTCCAAAAGCCGCAGAGCAGGGCAGCCGATCCACATCTCCCGATCCAGGCTGAAGAATTTGCTCAGCGCCCGGTTGGCCCACAGCACCTGCCCCCGGGCATCCACGAGAACGACCCCCACGTCCAGGGCATCAATGCCGTCCTCGATGAGATGCCGATAGCGGGCCTGTTCTTCCGCCAGTTCCTTCTGGAGCTTCTGGACATCCGAGAGATCCCGCGCCTCCAGCACCGCGAGTTTTCCAGTAACCCGCCGGGCCTGGGCTTCCACGCTGAAAAACCCTCGATCCTCTTTGAGGAACCGCAAGCGCAATTCCCGCACCTCGCCCCGCTCGAACAACCGCTCCAAATCCAGGCGGAAATGTCCCAAGTCCTCGGGATGGAGATACTCCGTGACGTGAAGGGTGCGGCGGTGCGGCCAGCCCAAAAGCTCAAAGGAGCGGCGATTGCGGCGAAGCACATTCCCCTCTCGGTCGATCACGTGCAGGATATTCAAGGAATTTTCAAATACCTCCGCGCCATAGGAGAGTTCCAGCTTGCGTTGGACTTGGCGGTGGAAGGTTTGGCGCCGCAAGAGGAAGTTGGCCCCACCTACCACCAGGGTTACGCCGCCCAGGAGGAACAGCTCGGCCAGGAATACGGGCAGGGGCTGGGTCCAGAGGGCTGGTGCGGCCAGGGCCAAGGCCGCCGCGGGCGCTCCCGCTCCCCACGGCCACCCCAAAACCAACACCGCCAACCCCACCCACGCCCCCGGGAGCGCCACGAGGAACAGGGGTTCGTAGGCTAGCCCCAACCCCCAAAGAAACAAAGCACACCCTACAAAAGCCCCCGCCACAATGGCCCAACGGCCCCAGCGCACGCGCTTCATACATCTACGTTCTACCCGGGTTGCCCCGCGCTGCCAAGGACAGAGGTCACAGAACCTCAGATAATGATGGCCTTGTCGATCTCCAAGGAGAAAGGCTCCGCCAGGCGCCGGAGGTAGTCCTCTTTGATCACGTTGATGCGGCGGTTGTCCACACTGATGATCCCCCGCGATTCGAGCTCACTTAAGGTGCGGATCGCGGTTTTCGAGGAAACGCCGGCCATCTCTGCCAGCTCCGCCCGGGAAAGCTCCAGCTCTAACCGATCCAAGGCCAGGATGAGGCGGGCCAACCGCTCTTTGCTGGAGGCATAGGAGCGCTCGGCGAGTTTGTTTTGGAAGGCCTTGAGTTCTAAGGAGAGGTACTCGAAGAACCGAAAGATCACCTTGGGGTGGTGCTCGAGAAAAAAGAAAAAGTCACCACGCTCGATGAACCCCACCGTGGAGGGAATGAGGGTTTTGGCGTACGCGTTATGGAGGCCTTTGTCGAAAAGTGTGGTCTCACCCAGAAGCCCTCCAGGTCCGACAATCTTGAGGATTTGGGATTTCCCTTTGGCGCTGCGCTTGACCAGTTTCACAGCCCCGCGGAAAACCAAATAAAAGCCAAACGCGGGCGCGCCCTCCATGAAAATGAGCTCCTCCTCACCATAGTCGATCTTGCGCACTTGGCCCTCGAGTTTGTGAAGCTCCTCGGGCTTCAGATCTTTAAACACCCGAAAATCTTTAAGTTCGACCATACCCTCACCCGAAAAGAGTCTACCGCGAGGTTGGCCGGGGCGTCAAATCTTGACAGGCCCCGCCCGCCCCGTAGAATGCCCCCAAACGCCGGGGTGGCGGAACTGGCAGACGCGCTGGACTCAGGATCCAGTGGGGTATTCACCCCCCGTGTGGGTTCAAATCCCACCCCCGGCACCAACCCTTGCTTTCCCAAGACCTTTGCGGATACCGTGCCGCCCTTGCCCGAGGGGAGCTCACGCCTAGGCAAATTTTAGAGGACCTCTACCAAACCATTGCCGAAAAGGAAGCAGTGGTCCGTGCTTTTCTTTCCCTGGCCGACAGGGATGAACTCCTGGCGGGGGCCAAGGCCCAGGAATCCACGGCGCTGCGAGGTCTTCCCATTGCCATTAAGGACAATATCTGCACCCTGAAATTTCCCACCACCTGTGCCTCCCGACTTTTGTCCCGCTATCGCTCGCCGTTTGAGGCCACGGCGGTGGCTCGGCTGCGGGCCGCCGGCGCCCAGATCCAGGGGAAAACGAACCTCGACGAATTTGCCATGGGCTCGTCCACGGAGAACTCGGCGTTTGGGCCGACCCGCAATCCGTGGGATCCGGAAAGGGTTCCCGGTGGTTCCTCCGGAGGATCGGCCGCGGCGGTGGCCGCGGGCGAGGCCCTGGCCGCCCTGGGCTCGGACACCGGCGGCTCCGTGCGCCAACCCGCGGCCCTGTGCGGCGTGGTAGGATTGCGCCCGACTTACGGTCTTGTCTCCCGCTATGGCTTGGTGGCCTTTGCCTCCTCCCTGGACACCATTGGTCCTATTACCCGCAGCGTTCGCGACGCCGCCCTCCTCCTTTCCCTCATCGCCGGCCACGATCCCTGTGATTCCACAAGTCTCCCCCTTCCTCCGCAAGATTATCTGACCAACCTCCGTCCAAATTTGCAGGGGATGAGGATTGGCCTACCGAAAGAATACGCGCCGAAAGAACTTGGCTCGGGGGTTTTGAAATTGATCGATCGCTGGTGCGTTACGGCTGAGGAACTGGGGGCCATAGTGGTGGAGATCTCCCTTCCTCTCACGGAATACGCTCTTCCCACCTATTACCTCATTGCCTCTGCGGAAGCCTCGGCCAACCTCGCCCGGTACGATGGGGTTCGCTACACCCTGCGGGCCGCCGCCCCCGGTGTGGCGGAAATGGTGGCACAGAGCCGCACACTGGGGTTCGGCCAGGAAGTGAAACGACGCATCGCGCTGGGCACTTTTGCCCTCTCCGCCGGCTATTACGATCAGTACTACGGCAAAGCGCAACAGGTGCGCGCCCTCATCGCTCGTGAGTTCCAAGCGGCGTTTGAAAGGGTCGATCTAATTCTGGGCCCCACCTCGCCTACCCCGGCATTCCGAATCGGCGAGAAAACTGACCCTCTTTCCATGTACCTTTCCGATCTTTTCACCATTCCTTCCGCGCTGGCCGGCCTTCCCGCCATTTCCATTCCGGGGGGCACCATCGCGGGCCTGCCCTTCGGGCTCCAGCTCATCGGCCCGCGACTTTCGGAAAAGCGTCTTCTTTCTGCGGCCTGGGCTCTGGAAGAAGCCTTGAAATGAAGTACGAGGTGGTGGTTGTCGGCGGGGGGCCCGCAGGAGCCTTGGCTGCCAGGGCCGCCGCCCAGGCCGGCGCGAAAACTCTGCTCCTTGAGCGTGCCCCCAAGCGCGTCCCGTGCTGCGCGGGCCTGGTGAGCCTTGCTACCACTCAACGGCTCCACATTCCTCCAGAATTCGTCCTGCGGGAAATTCGTGGGGTGCGGGTGGTTTCCCCCAGCGGAAAACAGGTGGAACTCCGCGCGAAAGAGGCCAAAGCTGTGGTCCTTGACCGGAAACAGCTGGATGCTTGGCTTCGCTTTCAAGCTCAGGAAAAGGGAGCAGAGATTTGGTTTACCGAGGCCAGAGGGCTGAACGGGGGCGAATTGCGCACGCGCCGCGGCCCTGTACGGTTCGAGGTGCTCGTGGGAGCGGATGGGGCACGGAGCGGGGTGGCCCAATGGATTGGGCTGCCCTGGTCCCGTGAGGTCCTGGTGGCCGCACAAGCCGAGGTTCAAAAAGAGCTTGGGGACGTGGTGGAAGTGCATCTTGGCATGGTCTCGGATTTTTTCGCCTGGGCCGTGCCCGCGGAGGAAGGCATCGCCCGGGTGGGGTTGGCCACGGTCGCTGGAGCTGAGGCCCGGCCCCGGTTGCGGGAGTTCCTGGCCCGGAGGTTCCCTCACGAAAAAATCCTCTCCGTCCGCGCAGGATTGATTCCATTGGGCAGGCCTCCGGAGATCACCCGGGATCGCGTTTTGCTTGTGGGGAACGCGGCAGGCCACACCAAACCCCTCACCGGCGGGGGACTGGCCTTCCTCAGCCTGTGCGCCCCCCTGGCCGGAGAACTGGCCGCCCAAGGCCCCGTCGCGCTCCGCCACTACCCCCAGCGCTGTGAAGAACTCATCGGGGAGGAACGGGAGTTCGAGGAACAGGTCCGCACACTTTTCCTCAGGGTTCCTCCCGAGGCTTGGGAGGAAATCGTCCCGACCCTCGCACATCCCAAGCTTCAGGCCTTTCTCGCCGAGGTGGGCGACATCGACCGGTTTGCAGAGCTGCGAAAAGCGTTTCTCCGCCATCCCTCGCTTTGGCCCCTTCTTCTCCCCTTGGCCCGTTGGCTTCCCCCGGGGAAATTGTTCTAGAATTGAGGCATGCCGAAGAAACCCAAAAAGGCCCGGGTGGAAAAACGGAGAAGTTTGCTTTCCACGCGGCTACGTCTGGGGTTATTGGTGTTTCTGGTGTTTTCCCAGCCTCTCGTTTTTTCCGCCTGGAACACGGAATACGGCTACACCAAAAGCATCTACACGTTGATCCTGGTCTCAGCGATTCTGGCCCTCTGGGCCTGGGAAATTTTGAGGGCGCGGGAGACCCAGGTGGAGCTCTCTTGGCTGAGCCCGGTCCTCCCCGGACTTCTCCTCGCGGTTTTGCTTTCCCTGACCGGGCGGACGCCTGTGGGCGTCGTGCTCCAGTCGGCCGCGT
>JBBIVL010000009.1:0-28719 GCA_037439765.1 Candidatus Bipolaricaulota bacterium | reverse complement strand
TGCGTTTTTCAACAAGATCTTTGGCGTTAAGCTGCAATATGGCTGCTACGCGTCGCAATCCCTTTCAGGGCTCAATGCGTTTTTCAACTCCGGTCGAGAAAACGCGGTTCTGCTGAGTTCCCGCGGCCAAGAACGCGCGAACCGCTCCATGAATCCCCCAACCATTAAACGGCAGTTTAACAAGAAGCCGGCCAGCTGGGCAATAAATGCCGATCGCTTCGGATTCCCGCGATTCCCCCGCCTCCTCCTCATCACCAGGGATGCGCGCATATTCACTTGTCCAAGACCTACCCGCCAATGATAACCGCATCGTCCGGCAGCGGGCCGCAACCACCGAGGCGTTCCACACGCTCCTGACAGCTGCCGCACAGGACATAGAAAAACACGCGGTCCTCCTGGGGATCCACGATCTCCCTTACCCGCTCCTTCATCCTTACGAACTGAACGCGGCTGACCCGGCACTCGAAGACCGAGTACTGTAGGCGCTCGCCATACCCGCAAAGGGCCTGAGAAAGACGGGTACGGCGGCGATCATCGCGCACATCGTAAGCCACCACCACGTAAAGATCGCTCATCGGTCCAAAAAAGGCACGTACTCCTCAAGCTCGCCCAAGAGGACCTTGGCCAGCACCCGGGCCTGAAGTTCCACCACCCTCCAGTATGGGACCTGAACGCCAAAGCCGCGGTGCTGGACCATGGTGCGGCGCTTTTGTTCCCAAGCGGCCAGGAATTTCCGCAAGGCCGGCCGTTTCAGCCTCTTTGCTCCGCCCAGTTCGCCCTCGAAATCCTCGGGGTCGAGCATGTTCCGGTTGATGCAGGAAAGGACCAAGGAGTCCACAAGGATTGGGCGGAACTCCTCCATCAGGTCCAGAGCTAAGGCGGGGCGACCGTAGCGGTCCATGTGGAGGTACCCCACATAAGGGTCGAATCCCACCACGTGGCAGGCCCGCAGGGTTTCGTTAAGAAGGAGGGTGTAGCCGAAGGAAAGGAGGGCGTTCACGGGATCGGTGGCCGGGCGCTTCAGGCGGCCGGGGAAGGGGAAACCCACCGGGCGGATGAGTTTTGGCCATTGTCGGAAATATTCGGCTGCGGCCGCGCCCTCAAGCCCCCGCACTTCCTCCAAGGACCGGGCTTCGTCGACCTTTTGCAAGAGAATCTTCAAGCGGTCAATGCTTTCACCCAGCCCGGGGAGACCTTCGCGCTGGGCACGCATAAGGAGGCAGCGTTGGTTGAAGATTTTTCCCTTGACGATGGCTTTGGCGATGGCCAGGGATTTTTCCGGGCAGGCCGCGGCTTGAAACTGCGCCCATCTTAGGGGCACGTTCTTGTTTTCAAAGGGCTGAAGCCTTCCGAGGACCCGGCCAGTGGTGGTGAGGTAGGTCACAGGGATGCCTGCCTCTAGGAGAGCTTGAGCGGCTGGGGCGGTGAGCGTGGCATGTCCGACGATGATCACCTGCTCCACCTGTCCGAAGGGAAGGCTTACCATCTCTTCGCCGTTGGGCAGGACAATGCGCAATCTCTCGTGGTCCTTACAAATGCTGGCCCCTTGCTCGAGGATGTAGAGTGTGCTCATAGGAGCTCCTCTTCCCAGCGGATCTTTTCAATCTGCGCGTCAGGAAGGCACGCGGGGTATTGGGCGCAGCCGTGGCACTTTGGGGCCAATATTGCTGGAGGTGGTACGGGCTGGCCAAGAAGATCGCGCACCCTGTGCACGGTGGAAATGGTGAGGCGGCGCAGGCCTTGGTCGAAATGGACGGGGATTCTGCGCCGGGAGCGGGCATAGTAAATGAAGCCGGTTTCCACGGCGGTCCTCGTCATCTCCTCCAAACACAGGGCCTGGGCGCAAAGCTGTACCTGATCCGAAAGCTTCTGCTTGGCCTTTCCTCGCTTGTACTCCACCGGATAGAACTTTCCGTCCACGAACTCCACCATGTCCGCGTACCCCACAAGGCCAAGCCTTTGAGAGAAAAGGAGGACCTTTCGCCACGCCTTTTTTGTGTCCTTTCTTTCGTGGCCGAGGGCGTGGACGCGGCGGTGGATGAACTCCCCTTCCACCGTGAATTCGTTGGGCTGGAAGAGTCCTGCGGCATAGGCCAGCCAGGCCGAGCGCGGGCAAAACACGTATTCCGAAAGGAGCCCGATGGCCACTAGCTCGGCCAACTTTTTCCTCCGAACTCCACGCGTACAAGGCCCATCCCGTGCGTGGTTTTTCGGCCGACGCCGGAGAAAAAGGCGAAGCCCGCCAAAGCCCGCAAGGCTTGGGCCTCTTCGCCCGAAAGCACTTTGGTCAGGCGGAACTCGCACTGGCCCACGAAGCCCAGGATGGTGGCGTAACCATCGAAGAATCGCTGGGTGCGGACACGGCAAGAGGTCAAAGCCACCCCGCGTTCCAAAATTTCCGGGCTGAGGGCGATGGCTTTGGGCGCATGGAGGTTCCACAGTTCCAAAAGACTTTTAAACACGAGGGTTGGGATGGGCAAGGGAAGATCGAGGTCGCCTTGGCGGAACGTGGTAGGGGTGCAAAATCGGAACCGGATTGTTTTCGCGGCAGGTAAGCTCCAAAAATCTCGCCAATCGAGGCCTCCCGCCCAGGGCCCGGTGGTTTTCACCTCCTTTGGGCGAAGGAGCTGGCGGTCCAGGCGAAGGGGGAGGCCGCCGCGGGCCTCCCAGCGCCTCCAAAAGCGCTGAAAAAGTTCAGGGGCGAGGATGGAAAGTCGCAGATGTACTTCCTCTGCGGGACGAGGGCCGATGACGTGTAGCGAGAAAGGCCGACGTTTGATGCCGCTGTGGAGGACCTGGGCCAGGGCTGGGTCGGCGCGCCGACAAAGGTCCAGAAACGCTCCGTGGAGCTGGTGAGCCGTGAACTCCTTAGGCTTTCCCGCAAAGGTCAAAACCACGGAATACGGCCCGCTCATGTCCAGGGGATTTCTTTCCAGCCGGGAAATTCGGGAGGGACTAACCTGATTTTTAGGGTTTTGGCGGCTTCCTGTAAGAACGCGCAAGCCAGGGCATGGGCCCTATTCCAATCGTCCTCGGTGGCCGCCCGATAGCCGTGGAGGAGGATGGATTTGTTTCGAAGGCTGATGAGGTCCCTTATTTTCTCTTGCCACTTTTCGCTGAAAAGCTTGCCCAGAGGGTCGTTGAGCGCGGCGAGGATTCTGAAGGCATCAAAGAGGCCGACGTCTACCGGTTTCCCTTTCCCTGCTCGGGAGCGCAATTCACTAGCGAGTGGTTCGGGAACTTTGTTTAGGTCGACGTTTCCGGCGTCGATGCCGTAAGCAGCGAGCAAGCAAGCTTGGGCTAGGAATTCTATGGCCCGGTAAAGGCGAATGATGGCGTCGTCGAAGCGGTGCTCTTCCGCGCGGCGGCGGGCGCTTCCCAAAAGATCGGCCACATGATCGTAGGAAGGTTTTCCATCTTCATCCGTTCGGGCCAGGCGGGCTAAAATCCCGGCGAGCTCGGGGAAAAACTTGTTCAATGGGCTGAGGGCGCTTTTGGCCTCGGGATAGTGGAACATTTCCCAGCAGGAAAGGGCCTGCAGCAAGGCTTTCAGGCCCAAGAGATTCGTCTGTTGCTCGGAAGATAGACCGGGAAGTTTGAGGATATCTTGGACAATTATGGCTGCCGCGGAATACTGGTGGGCCTCGTACAAGGCTTTGATCTGGGGGAGGAGAAACGCGGCCTTGATGTTGGCGGTGTTCACGCGCACGGGGCTTTCGGTCATGTTGCGCACCCTTTCCAAATCGCCTCGGGGTCCGGTGACCAGGGCCAAATCCCAGTCCGAAAATAGGGCAGCCAAAACCAGGGCGGCGTTCATGCTCTTTGTGCCGCCGGTGTAGTCCGCGAGCTTCTCCGTCGGTTTGAACTTTTCTTCGGCCTCCGAAAGTTTTTCCAGCATGATTTCGAAACAGCCCTCGAGGTTGTCGGGATCGCTTAGAGGGACAACGGTGTATTGGTCCTTGGCGAGCTTTGTGGCCTCCACGATGGATGGACCTGCTTCGGTGCGCTCGGTGATCAGGCGCACCGACCCTCCTTTGGGTTCTGTGCTTCCGAAGAACACCACGTGATCTGGCTTCCAGTTGGTAATGGAGCGGATGACCGGGATTGGCGCTCCACCCACGGTTATGGCGAGAACCCTCATTTCACCCCTCCTTCCATTCCACCCACACCCAGCCCAATGGGCTTACCGGGCGCCCTTGGCCGTTCACCACCACTCGCCGCGAGCGCGGAAATTCCTCAGGGCTGACATTTCCGCGGCTGATCCGGAGTTCCCGAAAGATCCGGGGCCATGCGGGATCCTCTTTGAGGAGGGGACCGAGCGTCATGCCCTCCCAACCCACACCGAACCCCAAACACAGGGGGAAGCCGGGCGCAGCGGAAGTTTTCAGCTGCTGGCGCTGGGTGATGAGGGAGGCTAAAACATCCTTGAAGAGTCCGTTTCGGTGCCAATAAGTTTGTGCGGAGCGCAGAAGCGCATTTGCTCTGGTCCATGCGGCCTCAGAAAGGGTGGTGAGCCACTCCCGATGCCGCAAGGGAAATCCCTGTTCTTGCCCGGCCCAGGGGGAGAAGAGGGCTTCGTCCAAGGTGATCTGCAAGGGAAAGGTGGTATTTGGGCGGATGGCCTCCACGGAGATGGGGGCGGCGGGTCTGCCTCGGGTCCAAACCCGCACCTGCACAATCTCCAGGCACTCCGGATCGCAGGGCTCGGAATCCGCAATCCTCAAAGCTCGCAGCAAATCGTGGTGGGGATCCTCGCCGAAGATTTTGGCCTCGATCGGCCGGGCCGCAAATTTCTTTTCCGTCCTTGGGCTGACCTTTTGCAGTGAAAGTCCGAGTTCCGTCCAGCCGCGCCAGGCGAGGACGGTGCGGATGGCGCCTTTTAAGCTGGTGCCAGGGATGTAGGGGCGGTCGCGGGCGTCTTTCAGGGCCTCCCGGATCTCCCGGCCTGCGGGAGCCCCGACCAGGGAGTAACGCACAAACGGCGAGCCGTAGCGCAGCTCCTCCTTTTTCAGTAGCTGGCCGGGCGGGATGCTATAAAGCTTTTCCAATATTCCGGGATCGGCGGTGTACTGTTCTTCAAAAATGCGCTCTACGTTCAAAACCCAGGTTTGGCCGTTGTGAACGACGAAGTCGAAGTCTTGTTGCAGGTCTTTTCCGCTTCCGATGTGAACAGGGGTGAGCGTCTTTACCGTCACCCAAAAGTTTTTCAGCATCAGTCATCACCTCCGGCAAAGGGGAAGAGAAAAGCCAGGCCGTAGCGCCAAACCGGGTGGCTCGTGAGCCTCCGTCCTTCGAGGTCCAACGGAGCGACGTCGACAAGATCCCCTAGAACGCCCGGGTTTCTAGGGATGAGGATGGAGCCCGGGGCCAGCATTCTTATGCGGCGCCGCCGAAAATGGCCCTCGGCGGTGACGCTCCAGCCCCCGATTTCCTCCACCTCGTACCCAGGAGAGTCGCGGATAACCCAGGGCAGTTCATCCGGGCGGGGGTGGTAGCGAGAAAGGAGCAGGGCCGGCCGACCCGGAAGGGGGTCGGGCCATTCTTCCGTGTCCAATAACTCCGGGGAAAAACTCCCGTAGCCCACGGTGCGGTCCCCGCCTACTCCATGGTGTGCAAGCTCCCGTAGCGCCAAGCCAAAGGCTTCGCGAAAGGTGAGGCCTGCGCAGGGCCTTTTCGGGTCTCGCCAGGCCACGGCAAACCATAGCCCCCACCCCTTTTCGAACCGAACACAGGAGATGCTGAACAGGTTGGAGGCTTGCGTCTCTCGGTCCAGCGTCACCCGGGGTATTTCCTCCTCTCGCCCAGCGATGGCGGGGATTTTTGGATCCTCCGTCAAGAGTAGGCCTTGCTGTAGCGAAACTTGTTTGGGCTGAAATTTTTTCGGAGGGTAGCCTGCCGTGAGTTTCAGAAAAATCGCCTTATCCATGAACCAAGTTCTCTTCCAGTCCTTGGCGGTTGCTTGATCCTTCGGGACGATCCTGGGTTTCGGGAAGAACAAAGTGTTCCGGAAGCGGGGAAAAGCGCTGGTCAAAAGGAACGGAGGGTCGGCGGGGATGAGCTCGTTTCCGATGCGACGGGGGAAAGCTTCCGCCCAGGGTTTTGGATCGCCTCCGAGGCGGACCCAGCTGGCGAAAAGGGCGGAATACAAAGTGTCGGAAGGGACGAAAGGAAGCGATGTATCGAGGCTCAACACGTGCCCGCCGAGGTGCAGCGGCCCCCGAAAGCTTAAACCATAGACCTCGACCCGCACTTCATCCTCCTTCCAGCTCCGTGCGGATTTGTTTAAGAAGCGGGTTCAGATCAGTCAGGAGCCCGTCCAAATCGTCGTAGGACTTCAAGGGTTCGCCCGGAGTTTGGGCGTCCTTGCTGAGGAAGACACGGATTTTTTCGAATTTGACCCTTCCGGACCCGCGGGAACCAAGGCCCCCAAGATAGTCCTGCTCCAAAAGTTTCAAGCCTTGAAAGACGATAGCCAGGAAGTCCACGTCCTTTTGCACCGTGCAAAGGCCATCGTCGGAGGAGTAGACGGTGTACACCATTTCGCCTGGTCCGAAGACTGCTCCGGCGGGGACCCGCTCGATGGTGCGGGGGTTGGCCGCGGAAGTTATGCGGTCGATGGAGACCTCCGTCTTCACCTCCGCAAACGGCCGGTCAAGGGGTAGCCGCTCCATCTCCTGGGCGCTTTCCTCGCTCAGGGGAACATCCCGCACGATGAGCCGCGTGGGGGTATTGAATCCCACCTCACCCGGCACGCCAAAAACCCAGCACACCCGACAGTTTTTGTACTCTTCCTGGTTGTCGCAGCTGTGGATCTTTGTTTGTCCGATCCGGCGGTTGATCCTTAACCCGAGCTGCTTTTCCAAAAGGGATCGCACTTTCCCTTTGAGTGATGATCCGGGGATATAGGGGCGGTTGGTGAGGGGGTCGCGGATCACTTCTTTTTCTTTATCGATGCCGCCAATTTGGATGCCCGTTCCGGCCCCACCGATGTGCAGCCCTGTTACTGCCCGGATATTAAATTCCAAAAGCACGCGTCCTTTTACCCGGAGTTTGTCCATGCCTCACCTCCTTGTTTTGGCCACGTAATAGGCCAAAATGGCTTCCAAAAACTCCGCAAACCGTTGAAACCGCACAGGAAGCTCGTTTTTATCGGCGGTGACGAGATCTAAAGAGGGAGTAAGGACGTCCTGCACGAGCCTGGCCAGACCCCCGCCGGCACGCTTCGCCCGATACGCAATTTTTGGCTTGAGTAAGTGCAGTCTGCGCCAGGCTTCTTCGCTGCGCTTAATGCTCAGAGCTTCAATCTGCCGAACTTCATCGAAGATGGCGCGAAGCTGGGATCCGGTGGTTTGCTGCTCGGCCAGTTTCTCCGCCCATGATTCCGCCTCTTTCACCAATACCTGGGGGTCACCGTCCACGATGATCCTCCGCAAAGATTCCGGGGCCATTCTTTCTCACCTCCTTGTGGCCAATTCGGCCCAGCGGGCCGCCAAGGCCCATAGACCAATGTTTTCCGCAAACTTCTCCCCGCACAACTCGCGCCTAAGTTTCTTTTCGATCCATAATTTGACCTCCTCATCCTCCACCATCTCCCCAAAGCGAGCTAACCAGTATTCAGTCCGCCAAATCCAAGGCCCCCAAGGGCCGCGTGTCCCCTTTTCCCTCATGTAGTCAGCAAAAATCTCTTGGATGCGGCGAACCAGCACCCGCGGCGCCCTTTCTGCTTCTATAAAAGTGGTCAGACGCTCTGCGAGTTCCTTGACGTTCCGAAACCGCTCCCACCCCACTTCCATCTCCAGGAAGCTAAGGGCGTCTTTCTTTTTGCGGGAACGTTTTGCGCGCTCCTCAGCCTCGCCAGCCTTCTGCGCAGCAAGAAAGAGGGGATATTTTTCATGACAGACGTAGATACCGCCCGAAATGCCTAAATCATCCCGTGCTGCGAAGCGTGCGAAATCCTCTCGGACCCGTTGGGTGAATGTCAAAATGGCATCCCATGAGCCAACAAAACAGAGATCGTCACCACCCGAGTACACCGCATAGAGCCTGTCGCAGCTGTCGTTCCCCATTTCTTTGGCGATCCTCTCTACCCATCCCTCGAAGAAGAGAGAAACGAAAAAGCTCAGGGTAGTGATACGTGAGAGAGTGGCAAAGCGTCCGAGCCCGTGAACCTCGTGTTCCTCCGGATCCTTCTGATACGATGCGCTAAATATTTTGCCGAGATTATCCATGTCCATGCGCAGGACGGCGATGTATGGCGCTCCTTTAGCTTGGTGGGCAAGGATGCCAAAGTGTTTCACTTTGCCTGCATCAAGGCCGTTAATCTCGCCCAGTTTTCCAAGCCCTGTAAAAATCTCGCGGATTTGGGCAAGCTCGTTTTCGTCTTTTACCTGGGGCACGAAGTTTGTCAGGAACCGCCGGCCGGCGGCTTGCGCTGGGCCGTAGAGATTCGCGGCTCCCACGCGTTCTTCTGGCTCAATTAGGTCCCACACCACAGAGAAAGGAACAAGGGTGGTGGGGGGATCCTGCAAAACCTCAAGCTCGAATCCCAAGGCTCGTAATAATTCCAGGGGGCTTTCGGGCTTATTCCCGGATGGCTTGGCGCCTTGCGTAACAAGCTGGAGATACCGTGCGTAGCGAAGTTGATCCCCCAGTTTTTGAAACTCCAGGCAACGACGGCAAAGATGCGCATCTTCGGCGAATGGTTCGATCTCCTCGCGCGGTACCTCGGCGCCACACACATCGCAGACGTCCGTAAGAGAGGATGACTCGTGGACATCGCCTCCTAAACCTTGGGGCGCAAAGATTTTGATAAGCTCAGGCGCATTAAAGTCCGCGAGGGTTGTCATCTTTTGTTTGGTGAGTTCCCGTCCTAAAACCTCCTGTAACTTATGGGCAATACCGGGGGACGTGGGCTTTTCGCCCTCTTCGGGAGGAAGTTGGAAGTCCCTGGGGACTAAAGAAGTCCACGCCATGACCAGCTGAAGCCCGATCCCTTGCCAAAGCGCTTTCGATAGCCTCTTACGGACTTCGGGAAGCGTCTCTTTTGCACTAAGCGGAAGAAGAAGAGTGAATTTTCCACCCCCAACGTACAAGGCGCAGGTGATGGGGAGCGCCAATTCCCGAAGGATATAGCGGGCCAAAACCTCGTTTAGGATCTGGATAAAGAAGCTACGGGCGCGCAGGATGGCCGCGGCTCCTTTGGGGTCATGGAGGGAGTAGATGAACTTTTGGATCCCCACAATGTCACCCACCCCCAGGAGGGCCAGCTCCGGCTCCTCCGGCCAAATATCCCCTTTTATGGCCTCGAGGAGTCTGTCCACAAGCTCCTCTTGATCGCTGAAATCATGAGCCAAAACTGCGGCCAAAGCGGAGGTTGCGTGCAGATGGGAAAAAAGCGAGACATCTGGTTCGGTAGACCAATAGGCCGAAGGCGCGCACCATGTGAAGTCGCGCAGCACAAAAAACATGGACTCCAAATAGCTCTCGATCCGGGCCTCGGGCGCGCTATAGATGCGCAGCAGGTTCTCAGCTTCTTGGCAAAAGTCTTGCCACAATCTATGGAATTCTTCTGTGACTTTTTGGCTCAGACCTTGAGTGGGGAATACGACGTGGTCGCGCAGAGAGAGTTTGGCCGGGCGAAACCAGGCCTTTGGCCCTTGGGTTTTCTTGCCCACACCGATGCGGGAGAAGACCGTGAGAAGTTGTTTCACTCTTGGGCTTTCCTCGTCGAGGGTCTCGCGCTCGCCGGAGGAGAGCCGATCCGCCAAAGCCACAATTTTCACGGGAAAACCTGTGCTTTCCAGCTTTTTCCATTCTTTGCGCTCCTCGTCCCAGCTCCCGTGGTGCCACCCCACCGGGGCCAACTTCTCGTGCCACGCTCTGGGTACAAACTTCTGCACAAAACGGTCGCCAAGCTCGGCGTGGGCATATTTCGGCCAAGGACTTGACTCTCCCCCTAAACGCGCGAGCTTTCCCACATCATGGAGAAGCCCGGCCAACGCTGCCGTATGCACCAGGTCTTTCACATTAACACCTCCTTCCCAAAATTACGCGGCTGTGCTGCGTTTCTCTTCGGGTAAATCCCCTACCTCCTTTGGGCGAAATCCCCTAAATAAGGGGGCAAAAATGGTTACCAAAACGGATCGATTAACCACAAAGCCTGGTGGGTGCCCCAAGTACTGGCGTAGCTTTTTGTAGACGGAGGAAAGTTGGTGCTCCACAGTACGGGAGCTCACCTTGAGCCGTTGGGCGATCTTTTTGTTTGGGAGGCCATGAAGCACAAGTTCCTTTACTACTCTTTGCTCGGCTGGGGTCAAAACGTATAGAAAAAAGTTTCGCCAGTGCTCCAGCTCTTCCTTATGCCGAACTTGCCGTTGCAACTCTACCGCAGCCCAGGGATCCTCGTATTTGGCCAACACCTGGAGAAAGGTCGCGGCCTCTGTCCAAAGGGGCACAGGTATTTCCAAGAGTTTATATGCGCCGCGCTTGGCCAAAAAGGCCCGGCTTTCCACAAGTTCGGGAGGAGAAATGAGATACCATAGCCGATCCTCCGGGCCGAAAAGAAGCTGGGCCACAAGAAGGGCGCAGATGCCCATTGGCTTTCGGCCACCGGAGATGTTCAGATGCACTTTGAACCCGCGGCTTCGATACCCAGCCACGAGGTCCTTCAGGGCGCGATAAATGGAAACCAGGGACTTTTTGGAATCCACATCTAAAACGGGGATTTCTACAAGCTTGAGACGAGCGTTCTTCGCAAAAGGGAGGGATGGCCAAGTTTTTTGCAGTCGATCCAAGGAGGCTTGGACCGCGGGCTCTTGGGTTGAAGAATGCAGACCCACGGCCTCTTCAATGGGCTCCCCCTGAGCCAAAAGCTCCTGTAAGCAGAGGGTGAGAACCTGGGATTCCGTGCCCAGGGTGGAGATAAGCACCGCTCTCTTTACCTCCACCACAATCCCTCCGTACTTTTATGGTAGGGTGAAGGCGCTCCTCACGACAAGTTTAGCTTCCGGTGTGCCCCGCTTTAAAGAACTTTCAATTGGTTTTGATTTCTCCTTCGATTACTTGCCGGAAAAGGCATTTCTAGGTTAAGTTAAATTTTTACGATTTTGCTGGTAAGTAAAGCGGACGGTCCGCTTTCGTCATATTCACGGATTTGTGGAAAACTCAAGGGTAGGGAGATGCCACCACAAGAGTACGCCCTCGGCGGGCTTGAGAGCTCTTCCACCGGAGGCCGAGTTGACCATACGCCTGAAAATCATTACCTCTGACAAGGATGCCGCAGCTCAATAGGCAAGTCCCAAAAGTTCTCTCTGGTCTGCAGTACAGCGCGGGAATCAGCCTAACGGTTATCTGTCTGGGAAAGACGCTTGCTATCAAGATCGATCGCACTGCCTTTGCCATAGCACGTCGGGTACTCCGCGGAGGCGAAGGGAGAAAACGCTAGGATCGTAACCCATGGGTGGCCTTAGGGCATACCGTGTAGGCCTTGCGCTTTCGGTAAAGGCTAAGGTTCTGTAGCACTCGGGGGAGAAGAGACTGGGATAGGGCAAATGGTCAGGCTGACGTGTCTTCCGCGCACCTGCCCTCGCGGGCTCGCTCTGGAATGAACTCGGAGATTTCCTGCTCTCGGTTTTCTTGAAGGAGCTGGCCCAAAAGGTGGGCGGCGGCCTGTACTTCGGGGCTGAGCCCTTCGCCCACCCCGTAGTCCCTGGGCTGGATCCCGATAAGCACCACCTCTTGCACCTTGGCCAGGGAAAGAAAAAGGGAAAGGGGAAGGCCATGGGTGGAGCCCACCATCTCTGCCCCTTCCGTTAGGGGCAGACGCCGGATGGACCCAGGCGGAAGGCCCATATCCGCGGCGTCCACAATCACAAGTTTTTCGGGCTTTTCTTTCTCCACGATTCCCCACACGTTTTCCAGATTTTGGGCGGGAATGGCTACCCAATCAGGCGCGCGGAACGTGGAGGCTACATAAAATCCTACGGCGTCGTCGCGCCCCAGGGGGTTTCCAAGGCCGAGGAGAACTTTCCTTTTCAAATAAGGTTTTCTCGCAGGTACGTGCGGAACGGATGGGCCAGGGATTGCAACTCCTCGGGTTTGAGCACCACGATCCTGCGGCCGGGCAGGGCCAGGATGCCCCGGTCCTTGAACTCCGAAAGCATGCGCACCGCGGTTTCCGTGGTCACCCCGGCCATTTCCGCAAGTTCCGCGCGGGAAAGTTCCACACCGACGTCCAGGCCCTCGGGGGTTTTCTTCCCAAACGCCCGGGCCAGCTCCAAAAGCACCCGGGCCATCCGCTCTTTCGCCGAGTGGGCGGTGATCTCCACGAGCTTGTCCCCAAACGCCTTGAGCTCCCGGGAAAGTTTTTCAATGAGGCGAATGGCTACCTCGGGGTACTTCCGCACGAAGGCCAGGAAATCCTCGCGAGCGATGAACATGAGGCGGGAGGGCTCCAGGGCCTTGGCGTAGCAGGTGTAGGTTTCCTGGTCAAACAGGGTTTTCTCCCCGAGGACCTCGCCCGGGCCGAGGAGTTTCAAAATCTGGGAGCGCCCGCCTTTGGCCCGCTTGGCCACCTTGATTTTTCCCTCGCATAGCACGTAGAGGCCGTGGGCCGGGAGTCCTTCATAAAACACAAGCTCCCCGGCGGGAAGCTCGATGGGGCGCATGACCGAAGCCAGTTCCTTCCGTGCAGCCTCGGTAAGGCCCGCAAAAAGGTAGGAACAGGCGTGTTGGCAAGCTTGGCAAAGCTCTTGGGCCCTAGTGGGCCGGGTTTGCACTCCCCACATGGCGATAACGGTTGTACCGCAAACGCAAAAGTTCGTCCAGGGGGAGGGCTGAAAGTTCCGCAAGGTGGCGGAGCACGGCCTCGCGCACGGCTTCCACGGTGGCCTGGAAATCGGTGTGGGCACCACCCGACGGCTCGGGAATGACCTCGTCCACCACCCCCAGGGTTGCGAGTTCGCCCGCCGTGAGTTTGAGCTGCTCCGCGGCCTTGGGGGCCTCTTTGGCGTCCTTCCAGAGGATGGAAGCCGCGCCTTCGGGGGAGATCACGGAATAGGTGGCGTTTTCCAGCATGAGGACGCGGTCGGCTGCGGCGAGGGCTACGGCTCCACCGGAGCCGCCCTCGCCCAGGATCACGGCCAGGGTGGGGCGGGGATGGCGCAGCATCTGCCAAATGCAGGCGGCGATGGCGCCAGCGATGTTGTGCGCCTCGGCCTGGACCCCGGGATAAGCCCCCGGCGTGTTGATGAGGGTCAAGATGGGAAATCCCAGGCGAGCGGCCACCTCCATGATCCGGCGAGCCTTCCAGTACCCCTGGGCGGAGGCCATGCCAAACCGCGCCTGGCGCTGCTCCTCGGGGGTGGTCCCCCGCTGGTGAAAGATCACGGCGAGGCGCTCTTCCCCCAGTTTGGCGAGTCCACCGCGCAGGGCGGGGTCGTCGCCCACCATCCGATCGCCGCGGAGTTCGTAAAACGCGGGGCAGAGGGCTTGGACGAAAGCCAAGCCGCTCGGCCGATCCGGGCGGCGCGCAAGCTGGACCCTTTCCCATGCAGAGAGTCCGGCACCAAGTGCGCGCTTGAGCTCGGCGATTTTCTCCTCCAACACGGTGAGCTCCGCGGAAAGGTCCAGCCCGTTTTCCTGAGCCAGGCGGCGCAGCTCCGCGGCTTTCTCCTCCAAAACCTTCAGCCGCTCGTCTTCGGTCATGTCTGTTCCCCCAGCACGACAAGAGCCCTAATCAGCTCATCGCGGAGTTTGGCGCGGGGTACCACCGCGTCCACCATCCCGTGTTCCAGGGCGAATTTTGCGGTTTGGAACCCGGGAGGCAGGCGTTCGCCGGTGGTTTGCTCGATGACGCGAGGTCCAGCAAACCCGATGAGGGCGCCCTCCTCGGCGATGGTGATGTCGGCAATGCTCCCGATGGAGGCGAGGACCCCGCCCGTGGCGGGATAGGTGAGGATGGCGATATAGGGAATCCCGGCCCGAGCGAGGGCCTCGCGGGCCCTCACCACCTTGACCATTTGGAGGAGGGAAAGCACTCCCTCTTGTACCCGGGCCCCGCCGGAGGAGACGACCAAAACGAAGGGGAGGCGCTCCCGCTCGGCGTGCTCCATGGCTAGGCGGAGTACTTCCCCCACGCCCACGCCCATGCTCCCGCCCACAAACCGGAAATCCATGACCGCCAGGACCAGTGGGTTCCCCCCCACGGCGGCCCGCCCGGCCAGGACTGCCTCGAACAATCCGGTCTCCTGTCGTGCCCGATTCAGGCGCTCCGGATAGGGGACCTGGTCCCGGAATCCCAGGGGATCTTCGGGGATCTTGGGCGGTGGAAATTCCTGAAAACTTCCGTCGTCTACGAGGGAGGCCACCCGTTCTTGGGCGGAGAGAAAGAAGTACGCGCCGCAGCGGGGGCACACATAGTGGTGTTCCTGGAGCTTGCGCCGGAAAACGAGCTCCCCGCAAGCCTCGCAGCGCACCCACAGCGGCTCCTGGGGCACGCCTACCTCGATTTCCACGTACCGGTCCCGCTTATCCCGTCGAATCGGCACTTTCCTCCTCCACCGAGAGCCCTCCGGAAAGCACCAGGGTCAGCCCCTCGTCCATGGAGAGGGCAGTGGGGATGATGCGATCCTTGGGGAGGAATAGAACCCAGCCGCTTAGGGGGTTGGGGGCGGTGGGGATGTACACGGCGGCCACCTCTTGGCCCAGGGAGTGGCTCACGTGTTTCACCTTATCGGCGGTGAGCATGCCCAAAACATAGCTTCCCGGTTGGGGGAACTCCACGAGCACCACGCGGCCAACCGGCGTGGGGTTGGGGCGCAGAAGGTAGCGGGCGAGCTGCCTTCCCGTCCAGTACAGCTTGCGGATGAACGGCACCTGGAGGAGGGCGCGTTCCAAAGCGTTGAGGGCCCGCTTGCCCAGCCAATGCCGGGTGATCACCCCGACCACGAGAATGGTGACCAAACCGACCAGGATTTCCGTGCCGGGGATGTAGATGCCCAGGATGCGGCGCATCCAGGCGGCCAGGGCCGTGTGGGGCCCAAAGATGGCGTAGGCCCAGCGGTACAGGAGCCAGAGCACGAACAGGGTGAGGGCGAGAGGCAGCAAGGCCACCACGCCAGCCAAGAACGTGCCGCGCAACCACCGCAAAAACCGCATGGCCTGGGAAGTTGTACAGGGCCTGTGCCCAACCTGCAAAATTGCCGTTGAAGTGGGATGGCAAGCGGGTATCATGCCGAGGTTGGGTGTTGAAATCGTAAAGGAGGTGGCCAAAGGTGAAGTGGGTGCAGCCTGACTCCAAGAAAGCGAACTGGTACTGGCCAACGGATGCGTTGAAGGAACGCGCCTGGGTAGCGAATCCCAAGATTTATGAGGAGGCTGCGGCCGATCCTGTGGCGTTTTGGGCCAAGCGTGCGGAGGAACTCGCATGGTTCCAAAAATGGAAGGAAACCCACGTGGATGAGCCCTACGCCTACAAGTGGTTTGTGGGCGGAAAACTGAACCTCTCCTACAACTCCCTCGACCGGCATGTGGAAGCCGGGCGGGGGAACAAAGTGGCGCTCATTTGGGAGCCGGAGCCGACGGACGAGCCCAACCGCATCCTCACCTACAAGGAACTCCTTGCGGAGGTGTCCCGGCTGGCCAATGCCTTAAAGCGCCTGGGCATCCGCAAGGGCGACCGGGTGGGCATTTACCTTCCCATGATCCCCGAGGCCGTGATCGCCATGCAGGCCTGCGTGCGCATCGGCGCCGTGCACACCGTGGTGTTCTCCGCGTTCTCTGCGGAGTCCTTGCGCGATCGGCTGTTGGATTCGGGCGCGCGCTTGCTCATCACTGCCGATGGCTACTACCGGCGGGGCAAGGTGGTGGATTTGAAGCCCCAGGCCGATCAAGCCCTCGCCGGCACCAAGGTGGAAAAAGTTCTCGTGGTGCGCCGCATTGGGAACCAGGTTCCCATGAGCGCTGGTCGGGACCTCTGGTATCACGAAGTGGTCCAGGGCGAGAAGGATTTCTGCCCGGCGGAGCCCCTGGACAGCGAGGATCTGGCGTTCATCCTGTACACCTCGGGAACCACCGGGAAACCCAAGGGCGTGATGCATACCACCGGTGGCTATGCCGTGCAGGTCTACACCACCTGCAAGTGGGACTTCAACCTCCACGAGGACGACATCCACTGGTGCACGGCGGACGTGGGCTGGATCACCGGCCACTCCTACCTCAACTACGGGCCCCTCATGAACGGGGTGGCCACCGTGGTGTACGAGGGCTCCCCGGATTACCCCGATTTCGGCCGCATGTGGCAGGTGATCCAGAAGCACAAGGTGACCGTGTACTACACGGCGCCCACGGCCATCCGCATGCACGTGAAATGGGGCGAGGAGTGGCCCAAGAAATATGACCTTTCCTCACTTCGGGTTCTCGGGACAGTGGGCGAGCCCATCAACGAGGAGGCCTGGCTTTGGTACTTCAAGGTCATCGGTGGCGAGCGCTGCCCGATCATCGATACCTGGTGGCAGACGGAGACCGGGGCCACCTGTGTCGAGGCCCTGCCGGGCATTGGCCCGTTCATTCCCACTGTGGCGGGCCGCCCCTTCCCGGGCATTCGCGCCAAGATCGTGGACGCCGGGGGCACCCCGGTGAAGACCGGCGAGGGTGGGTACCTTGTGATCGAGCCGCCGTTCCCGCCGGCCCTCACCCGCGGCCTCTATGGCGATCCCGAGAAGTTCCGGGCCACCTACTTCGGGGAGTTCGGGCCTAAACTGTACTTCACTAAGGACGGCGCCCGCATGGACGAGGTGGGTAACATCCGCATCACGGGGAGGGTGGATGACGTGATGAACGTGGCCGGGCACCGGCTGGCCACCGCCGAGGTGGAGGACGCCCTCTCCCAGCATCCTTTGGTGTCCGAAGTCGCCGTGGTGTCCCGTCCCGATGAGGTGAAGGGAGAAGTTCCCGTGGCCTTCGTGCTCCTCAAGGCCGGGGCTCAGCCCTCGGAGGACCTCAAGAAGGAGCTTATCAAGACGGTGGACAAGTACATTGGGCCCACAGCCCGGCCGGCGGCCATCTACTTCACCGAGGATGTTCCCAAAACCCGCTCGGGGAAAATCATGCGCCGGATTCTCAAGGCCCTGGTGCGGGGCGAGCCGGTGGGCGACGTCACCACCCTGCGCAACCCAGAAAGCGTGGACCAGCTCAAGAAAATCGTGGGCTACAAGGGCTAGGCCAACCGACAAGGAGGGGCGGGGTTTTCCCGCCCCTCTTTTTGTCTTCCTGAGGTCACCCCTTGGGAGTAAGTTCCCCTTCCAAGGGTTTGGCGGCCAAAACCACACTTTCCTCCGTGCGGTACTTCAGGGTGAACCCGTGTTTTTCGAAAATCCGGATCATCCGCACGTTATCCGGCGTGGTCTCCGCGGTGACCTGGCGAATCCCCCAGCCCCGGGCAATTTCCAGGGCGTAGGCCGTGAGGATCTCGCCCAAACCTTTGCTCTGCCAAGGATCGGCCACGAACACCGCGTACTCTGCATTCATCCGATCGGGATCGGAAATAAGCCTTCCCACCCCGATCATGCGCTTCCTCCCGCCCTCCTCGACGATGCCCACGATGGCCATCTCCCGGTCGTAATCGATGAAGCAGTAGGGAATGGCCATCTGGTGCGTGGTTTCCTTGAAGATGTAGCGGAACCGGAACCGGATGGATTCCCGGGAGGAGATGGCCAACATCTCGTGCCAGAGGGGCTCGTCCTCGGGGCGAATGGGGCGCAGGAGGACCCGCGTGCCGTCCTTCAAGGTCACCTCGCGTTCGTAACCTTCGGGGTAGGGGCGGATGACGAGGTGACTGTAGGGCCGCGGTAAGTTTTCTAGGGCTTCCGCGTCCACCACCACCCGGGCATCCACGGCCAGCACTTCCTCCGGGGTCACCAAAAGCGGGTTCACGTCGACCTCCTGGATCTCCGGGAAATCCGCAACGAGGTAGGAAAAGCGCATGATGACCTCTAGGAGCTTTTCTACGTTCATGCGGGGCCGGCCACGAAAGCCTTGGAGCAGGGGCCAAATGCGCAATGAGCTCAGGAGATGGGTGGCCAAGCGTTCGTTCAGGGGAGGAAGGCCGAGGGCTCGGTCGCGCAAAACCTCCGCGGTGATCCCGCCGGCGCCAAGCATGAGCACCGCTCCAAAGGTCGGATCTTTCTTGGCCCCGAGGATCATCTCCACGCCCCGGCCGGTGGGGGCCATCTTTTGCACTGTGACCCCCTCGATGCGTGCCCGCGGCGCCTTTCCTTGGACGCTAGTTAGGATTCGGCGAAAGGCCTGCCGCACCCCGTCCTCGGTGAGAACGCCCACCACCACCCCGCCCACGTCGGTCTTGTGGGTGATGTCCGGGGAGTGGATCTTGAGCACCACGGGGAACCCCAGCTTTCTCGCAAGGGCCACGGCCTCGTCCTCGGTGCGGGCCAGTTCCGGCAGGGTCACGGGGATTCCGTAGGCGGCCAGGAGAGCTTTGGATTCGCGTTCCCCTAGGATCTTGGCCTGGCGCAGCTGGGGGAGAAAATTCTCCCGGATCTTTCCGCGGTCCACCGCGAGCTCCACCGGAATTTCCCGGGGCGTTTGATAGAGGAGATCGAGGTTTCGCCCGTAATCCACAAGGTGCATGAACGCTTGCACCGCCTGATCGGGGGTGAGGTAGGTGGGGATGCCGTTCTGGTTGAGGATGCGAATTCCTTCCTGAACAGCGGCGCCGCCCATCCACGCGGCCAGTACGGGCTTATGCTGGGCCTGGGCCACCGTGGCCACGGCCTGGGCGGTGCGGGTGGGATCGGTCATGGCTTGGGGTGTCAAGATCACGAGCACCGCGTCCACCCCAGGATCTTCGAGCACGGCCGCCAGCGCCTGGCCGTAGCGTTCCGGCGGGGCGTCCCCCAGAATATCCACGGGGTTTCCATGGGACCAGAACGGCGGAAGGATCTTGTTCAATTTTTCCAGGGTGGTGGGGGATAGTTCCGCCAATTCTCCATGGCGGGCAATGAGAGCGTCGGTGGCCATAACGCCGGGCCCGCCGGCGTTGGTCACGATGGCGAGCCGGGGTCCCAACGGCGGCCGCACCCGCGCCACCAGTTCTGCGGTATCGAAAATCTCCCCGATTTCGTAAACCCGCACGGCGCCGGCCCGGCGGAACGCCGCATCGTAGACGGCATCCTCCCCGGCCATGGCCCCGGTGTGGGAACTCGCGGCCCGGGCGGACTCGGCAAACCGTCCGGATTTGTACACCACAATGGGCTTGGTGCGGGAAAACGCGCGCGCCGCGGACATAAACCGGCGGGCCTGGGCCAGGGACTCCACGTAAAGGATGATGGAGCGGGTCCGCTCGTCCTCGCCAAAATAGTCGATGAGGTCCCCGAACGTGACGTCCACCATGTTCCCGATGGAGACGAAATAGGAGAATCCGATCCCCTCCTCAATGGCCCAGTCCAAAACGGAGGTGCAAAGGGCGCCGGATTGGGAGATGAAGGCCACATGGCCATCGGGCGGCATGGCCGCGGCGAAGCTGGCGTTGAGGCGCAAGGCGGGCACGATCACGCCAAGACAATTGGGCCCGATGGCCCGCATCCCCTCGAATTTTCGGATCGTCTCCTTTACGCGTTCCTCCAGACGGCGGCCTTCCTCCCCAGCCTCCTTGAACCCCGCGGAGATGATGAGCACCCCGAGGATCCCGGCCTCGCCGCATTGCTCCAGAAGCTCGGGCACGGTGGCCGCCGGGGTGCAGATGACGGCCAAATCCGGGATGCGCGGAAGGCTCTTTACGTCCGGATAGGCGTAGATTCCCTGCACGGCTTCATAGCGGGGGTTCACGGGGTACACCACGCCGGGAAATCCTGAGCCGATCAAGTTTTTCAGCACAGTATAGCCCACGCTTCCTGGGTTATTGCTGGCCCCGATGACGGCCACCCGCTGAGGTTTGAAAATTCTGTCGAGATTGCGGATGCTCATCCCTACCTCCGGACAAGCTTAAGAGATGGCAAAAGAAAAAGAAAGGGACGTTGTGAGGGCCCAAGAGCGGTGGAAGAGGGAGGCGGCGGAGGCCGCGGTGGAATTGGTGCGGCCCGGCATGATCCTCGGCCTTGGCCACGGCTCCACCGCCCGCTACGCCCTCCTCAGGATCGCCGAGCTTCTGCGGGCCGGAAAACTTTGGGATATTCAAGGCGTTCCCTGCTCCAAACAGGTGGAGGAGGAGGCGAAAGCCCTGGGGATCCCAATCACTACGCTGGACGAGCACCCGGAATTGGATCTCACCATCGATGGGGCGGACGAGATTGATCCAAAGCTCAATGTGATCAAAGGGGGAGGCGGGGCCATGCTGCGGGAGAAGATCGTGGCCCAGGCCACGAAGTACCAGGTCATCGCGGCCGATCACACGAAATTCTCGGAGCGGTTGGGGACGCGGGCCGCGGTGCCCGTGGAGGTCCTCCCCTTTGGGTGGCGCACGCATCTTCGCTTTTTGGAAGGGCTGGGAGCGCGAGTAAGTTTGCGTCGAAATCCCGATGGGACCATCTTCCTCACCGATCAAGGGAACTACGTTTTGGATTGCCATTTTGGTCCTATCGCCGACCCCCAGGAATTGGCCAGGGCTTTGGAGAGCCGGGCTGGAATCCTCGGGCACGGGCTCTTTTTGGGCCTGGTGGACGAGGTTTTTCTTGCCGGCGCTTCCGGCCTACGCCGCCTGCGTGGGTAGTCCTGCCAAGCCTTATTGGTTAGGCTTTTCCCGTGGAGAAACTGTTGGCCAAAGTGGACGAGGTGCGGGAGGAGCTCCAGGAGCTGGAGCGAGTCCTGGCGGACCCGTCTTCGCCGAGCCGTCCGGATTTTCCCGAGCTTTCCCGGCGCTACAACCGCGCGCGCCTCATCGTGGAGAAGGGCGAGGAACTGCGGCGGGTTCTCCAAAATATTGCCGAGGAAGAGGAGCTTTTGGCCGAGGCCGGCGGGGATGAGCTGGAGAAGGCTTTGCGCCAGGAGCTGGAGCAGGACCGCGCCCGTGCCGAAGAACTAGGCCAGGAACTCCGGCGCCTTCTGGTCCCACCCCATCCCGACGACCACAAGAACGCCATCGTGGAGATCCGGGCGGGAGCGGGCGGCGAGGAGGCGGCCCTGTTTGCCGCCGATCTTTTCCGCATGTACGCCAAATATGCCGAGAAGAAAGGGTTCCAGATGCGCGTCATGGACTCCCATCCCACCGACCTGGGCGGCTACAAGGAGATCGTGTTCCTCGTGGAGGGGCCAGGCGCCTACGGCCTTTTCCGCTACGAATCCGGGGTGCATCGGGTGCAGCGCGTGCCGGAAACGGAGGCCAGCGGCCGCATCCACACCTCCACGGCCACCGTGGCCGTGCTTCCTGAGGCCGCGGAGGTGGAGGTGAACGTCAATCCTGACGAGCTGCGCATCGAGACCTTCCGGTCCTCCGGTCCCGGCGGCCAGCACATGCAGAAGAACGAAACCGCGGTGCGCATCATCCACGTGCCCACGGGGATCGTGGTGACCTGCCAAGAAGAGCGTTCCCAGCACCGCAACAAAGAGCTGGCCCTGCGGCTCCTGCGGGCCAAACTCCGGGAATTGGAGAAGCAGAAAAAGGAAGCGGAGCTACGGGAGAAGCGCCGCCGCCAAATCGGCACCGGGGAGCGCTCCGAGAAAATCCGGACCTATAACTTTCCCCAGAACCGGGTCACCGATCACCGCATTGACTTCACCCTCTATCGGCTGGAGGACATTTTGGAGGGGGAATTGGATTTGCTGGTGGAGCCCATTTTGGCCGAGGAGGCGGCCCGGCTGCTTTCCGAAAGTTGAGGCCCGGGGAAGTCAGGGCAGGTAGCGTTTCATGGCCTCGCGGGCCCGGCGTTCCTCCTCTTCCTCGATGAGCTTGCGGCGCTTGTCGGCCTTGGTGAGCCCCCGAGCTAGACCGAGTTCCACCTTGGCCCAGCCCCGCTCGTTGAAGTAGAGGCTGAGGGGGACAAGGGTATAGCCGGCCCGGCCGGCCTTGCCGATGAGCCGGGAAATCTCTCGTTTGGTCAGGAGGAGCTTCTTGGGGCGGTCGGGGTCATGGCCGTAGGGCCCGCTTTGCTCGTACGGGGCGATGTGCATGCCGTAGAGCCAGACCTCACCCTCTTCCACCTTGGCGTAGGCTTCGTCCAGGGATACCCGGCCAGCGCGGAGGGATTTCACCTCCGAGCCCTGGAGGGCGATCCCCGCCTCGTAGGTCTCCTCGATGGCGTAATCGCGGCGGGCCCGGCGGTTGCGCGCCACGATCCTGCGCTCGGCCATCACTCCACCGTCACCGTCTTCGCCAAGTTCCGGGGCTGGTCCACATCGGTGCCCCGGAGCCGCGCGATGTGGTAAGCCAGAAGCTGAAGTACTGGGGTGAACGTGAAGGGAAGGAGCAGGCGGGAAGCCGGGGGAAGCAGCACCAAATGGTCCACGAGTTCCCGCAGCTCCGGCGGATCGTGGTCGGCGAAGGCCAGAAGGATCCCGCGCCGGGCCTTGGCCTCCTGGATATTGGAGAGAACCTTGTCCGGGAGCTCCTCCCGGGAATAGAGCACCACCACGGGCATCCCCTCGTGGATGAGGGCAATCGGCCCGTGTTTCATCTCGCCCGCGGCATAGCCTTCGGCGTGGATGTAAGAGATCTCCTTGAGCTTGAGGGCCCCTTCCAAGGCCAGGGGATAAAGGAGCCCCCGGCCCAGGTACAGAAAATTCGGGAAGGTATAGAACTTTTGGGCCAGGCTTTCGCAGGTGGGCCCGAGTTTGAGGGCGGTTTCCAGGAGGCGCGGGGCCAGGCTCAGCTCCTCCTTGCCCCTTTGGAGCTGGGTTTCCGAGAGGAGGCCGCGGCTCCGCCCCAACCACAATCCCAGGAGGGCCAGGGCGGCGAGCTGGGCAGTGAAGGTTTTGGTGGCGGCGACCCCGATCTCCAGCCCCGCGCGCGTGTACAACACGGCGTGGGCCTCGCGGGCGATGGCCGAGCCCACGATGTTCACTACTCCCAGCACCTGGGCGCCCCGTTCCTTCGCGCCGCGCACGGCCATGAGGGTGTCCACCGTTTCGCCCGATTGGGAGATGGCCACCACCAGCGTGTTCTTCCCCACGGCTGGATTTTTGTAGCGGAACTCCGAGGCGATTTCTGCGGTGACGGGTAGCCCTAACAGCGGCTCCCACCAGTATTCCGCCACCAGGGCGGCGTGGTAGGAGGTCCCGCAGGCCACAAGGTAAATGTGGTCCACCTGGGAAAGGTCCAGTTTCCCCAACCCCTCCTCCCAGGGGGTGGAGAGCTCGCTGCGCAGGGTATCGGCCACGGCCCGCGGCTGCTCGTAGATCTCTTTTTCCATGAAGTGGCGGTAGCCGAGCTTCTCCGCGGAGAGGGGGTCCCACGGGACTTCCCGGAAGCTTGGGTTTTTCCGGTGCCCCTGGCGGTCCCAAATCTCCAGTTTTCCTGGGGTCATCCGGGCCACGTCCCCGTCCTCCAGGAAGTGGAACGTGCGGGTGTAGGGGAGCAGGGCGGGAACATCGGAGGCGAGAAAAGCCTCGCCGGGGAGCACGCCCACCACCAAGGGGCTGCCCGCGCGGGCCACCACGATCTCCTGGGGATGGTCGGCGTGGATCACAGCCAGGGCATAAGCCCCCTGCACTTGGGCCAACGCTTGCTGCACCGCCTCGGCCAAGTCGCCCCGGTAGTTCTCCTCCACCAAGTGCACCAAGGTTTCCGTGTCGGTTTGGGAGCGGAATTGGTGCCCACGGGAAATCAACCCCTCCCGAAGTTCTCGGTGGTTTTCGATGATGCCGTTATGGACCAGCGCGATTTTGCCGGTGCAATCGAGGTGGGGATGGGCGTTCTCCTCGGTGGGAAGGCCGTGGGTGGCCCAGCGGGTGTGGCCAATCCCGAGGTTTCCGGAGAGCCCCCGTTCCAGCACGGCCTTGCGGAGGTTCTCCAGTTTTCCCACGCGGCGGAGGAGGGAAAGCCCCTGGGAGGAAAGCACAGCCAGTCCAGCGGAGTCGTAGCCCCGGTATTCCAGTCGGGAGAGGCCGGAGAGCAACACATCATGGGCCTGACGCGGCCCTACATAACCCACGATTCCACACATGGCCGGGCATTATAGCCCGAGCGTAATGTACACCATGTTCGCCCCTGGCCCGGAGCCGTATAATGCCGCGGTGCAAGGAGGCGGAGATGCGGGAGGCAGAAGTTCGCGCACTGCTCGTGGATCCAGCCACGAAAAGCCCGGTGATCCTTCTCAAAGATCGCGGTTCCACCAAGGCGTTACCGATCTGGATCGCCGAGCCGGAGGCCATTTCCATAGCCATCGAGCTCCAGGGCCAACGCTTCCCCCGCCCTCTTCCCCATGACCTCATGAAGGAGCTTCTAGCGACGCTAGGCGCCACCCTCGAACAGGTGGTGATCACCCAGCTCAAGGAGACGGTGTTTTATGCCAAGCTCGTCCTGCGGGATGCGCAGGGCGAGATGAAGGAGTTGGACTCTCGGCCGTCGGATGCCATCGCCTTAGCCCTCCGGGTGCAGGCCCCCATCTTCATCGCCGACGAGGTGTTCGAGCAGGCGGCCATCGAGTCCCCCTTTGCGGAGGAAGAACAGTTCGAGGCCTTTGTGGAAAAGGAGCTCTCGTTTTCCGAGATCAGGCGCCGCCTGCAGGAATCGGAATCGGGATCCAACGATTAGGAAGAGGGTCGAGGAGAAGTAGTTCCCGGAGCTCCAGGCCCTGATTGATTTGGAGTTCCCCAAACCACACTTCCACTCTTTGGCCGTGGGCATCTGTGGCCACCACGCGTTCGGGCAGGGCAAATGCCAGGCCAAAATGGATCTCCACATTGGGGAACGGCCCCGAAAGGCCGCTCAGGAGGACCACATTCTCCTCAGGCCAGCTCACCTGAACTTTCCGCAGGTCCGCGGTTCCCAGGCCGCCGAGGAGTTGGACCAAAGCGTTCTCAGGAAACCGGGCTTCCAGGCCCAAGGAAAGAGCAGGCCGGAAGTGGACAAGGAGCCAGCCCTGCGGCACAGCCCGCAGGGCGTACACCTCGCCGGCCAGCTCCTGAGGCGCGTGGATTTCCAGGCGCACGGCCAGTCCCACCAAGGCCAGGACCTTGAGACGCAGCGCAGGTTCGCCTGCCCTTAGGACCTCCATTTCGGCCTGGAGATCTTGGATTCCGGTCCAGGCTTGCAGGCGCTCTTCCAGGCGCTGGCGGGCTTGCTGGTTCTCGTCGGGGACGAAGTAGGGGCCGAGCAGAGCCACGCCCAGGGCCAAGCCCGCGGCCAAAAAGAGCAAGGCTATCCACCAATTCACACCCAATCTTAGCCGAGAATCGCCACGTTTGCCCATTCCGCTTGGTTTGTTTAAAATTGCGGACTGGTGATGGCCATGAAATTGCGTGTGGTCCGGGAAGTAGACCCCCGGGGCAAGCGAATTCTCCTGCGCGCCGATTTGAATGTGCCTCTTGCCGAAGGAAAGGTGGCGGATGATTCGCGCATTCGCGCGGTCCTGCCCACGCTGCGCTGGCTTCTGGACCGAGGAGCCCGGGTGGCCGTGCTCTCCCATTTGGGCCGGCCGGAGGGCAAAGTGGTAGAGGAGCTGCGAATCAAACCGGTGGCGGAGAGGTTGAGCAAACTTTTGGGCACCCCGGTGCCCGCTCTTTCCGGCTGCATCGGGCCTGAGGTCCACAAGGCCGTCCGGGCCCTCAAAGATGGGGAAATCGTGATGCTAGAAAATGTTCGATTCTATCCAGGTGAAGAAGAAAACGACGTCAAGTTTGCCGAAGAATTGGCCAAACCGTTCGATCTTTTTGTGAACGATGCGTTTGCCACCGCCCATCGGGCCCACGCCTCCACCGTAGGGGTGGCCCAGTACCTCCCCCCTTACGCGGGTTTCCTCATGGAGCGAGAGGTTCAGGTGTTGTCCGGGCTTTTGGAGAGCCCGCGGCGGCCGTTCTACGTCTTGGTGGGCGGAAAGAAGGCCAAGGATAAATTGGGCGTGCTGACCGGGCTTCTTCCCCGGGTGGACGGTTTTCTCATTGGTGGCGGGGTGGCCTTCACCTTCCTGGCCGCCCAGGGACTGAAAGTGGGCCGCTCCGTGGTGGACGAAAAACTCATTCCCACCATTCAAGACCTCATCCGTGAGCTCCAGGCCAAGGGCAAGGAGTTGCACCTTCCCGTGGATGTGGTGGTGGCCCCGGAGTTGCGGGAGCACGTGGAGATCAAGGTAATTTCGGTGCAGGCCATTCCGGAGGGGTGGATGGGGCTGGACATCGGCCCGGCCACGGTGGGCCGGTTTGCCGAGGTGATCGCGCGGGCCGGGACGGTGGTGTGGACTGGTCCCATGGGCGCGTTTGAGGTCCCGCCCTTTGGCAAGGGTACCGAGGCCATTGCCCGGGCCCTCATTGCCTCCAAGGCGTTCACCGTGGTGGGCGGGGGAGAAACGGGCGAAGCCGTGGAGAAGATGGGGCTCACGGAGAAGTTCGGGTATGTGTCCACGGGCGGCGGGGCCACCCTGAGCTTTCTTCTGGGCGAGCCCATGCCGGCCGTGGAGGTCCTCCGCGCGGGGTAATCGCGGGTATAATTGACCGCGGAAGCGGGCATAGCTCAGTTGGTAGAGCGTCAGCTTCCCAAGCTGAAGGCCGCGGGTTCGATTCCCGTTGCCCGCTCCAAGCCGGAGGTGCCCCTTTTGCCACGCCTTACCCTAACCCTGGAGGATTTGGAGCGCCGCATATGTTCCTGTGCCCGTTGTCCTCTGGGATCAACGCGCACGAATCTGGTGTTTGGGGAGGGGCGTGCGCCTGCGGAACTCATGTTCATTGGGGAAGCTCCGGGCGAGGTGGAAGATCAAACGGGCCGCCCCTTTGTCGGCCCGGCGGGGCAACTCCTCACCACGATCCTCACAAGCGCCGAAATCCCCCGGGAAGAGGTGTACATCACCAACGTGGTGAAGTGCCGACCTCCAGGGAACCGGGTGCCCACGAAAGAGGAGATGGCGGCCTGCTGGGAGTGGCTCTCCGCCCAGATCGGGCTCGTGCGGCCCAGAATCATCGTCACCCTGGGCAACACGCCCACCCACTGGCTTTTGGGCCGTAACGACGGGATCAACGAGCTGCGCGGGCGGTTCTATCCGTGGAAGGGGGGGATCGAAATTTTCCCCATGTTTCATCCCAGCTACCTTCTGCGCAATCCCAGCCGGGCCAAAGGAAGCCCAAAATACCTAACATGGCAGGACATCAAGGCGGTGAAAGAGCGGGTCTTGGCCTGCCGCTCCCCGACCCCGGCGAGCTAACGGCCACGGAGCGCCGGGAGCTGGTGCAGCGGGCCCTGGCCCACGCGGAAACCCTGCGCCGGGGCAAGCGCCACAAGGAGGCCATCGACCTCTTGGTGGACCTCCTTCGCTACGGGGAGGAGAAGGCCGCGATTTATTTTCGCCTGGGGAACGTTTATTTCGACGCGGGCGATCTGGGCCGCGCAGAATATGCCTATCAGCGGGCCGTGCAAGAGGATCCTCGACACGCTTCGGCCTACCACAACCTGGGCGTGGTGTACCGGAAGCAAGGCAAAATCGCGGAATCCGTGAAGATGCTGAAGAAGGCGCGCCGGGTGGAGCTCCGGTATCCCCGGAAAGTGGCCCTGACCCCGGACCAAAGGAAGGCCCTGTGGCGGCTGGCCTGGCCCATGATGCTTGTCCCTCTGGCCTTGGTGGTGTTGTTCTTTCTTCTGGCCTGGTTGGTGGGCCGGCTCAGCGGGCAATGAACTGATCGTAGAGGGCTTGGGCCCGGCCTGGATCCGTCACACCCTTGATCAATGCCCTTCCGTCGGGGAAAACCGTGAAGGAATGGCCTTCGATTTCGGCGAAAAGGAGGCCCTGGCGTACCTCAGCCTTCCCCAGCTCATTTAGGGTCTTCGCCAGGGCCGCAAGATCCAAGTTGCTCTTCTTGCGCGGGAGGATTTGGACAGCGTCCCCACAGAGCATGGCCGAGCGGGAGGCCTCCCGCAAAAACGCGAAATCCCGGGCCCCACACGTTGGGCACTGGGGCGCCCGCTGGACCTGCACGGTCTGGGTTCTTTTCTCCCAGAGATCCAGGTAGAAGAGCTCCCCCGGCCGGCACCTGCCCAGAAGGAGGGCCAGGGCTGTACTCGCTTGGAGGGCGGCCAGGGCTTTTGGCACGGGGCCGAGGATGCCGGCCTGGGCGCAGGTGGGCAGAGTTCCTGGCGCTGGCGGATTGGGAAACAGACAGCGTAAACAGGGCCCCTTCCCGGGAACAATGGCCATGGTCATCCCGTAGGTGGCCAACACGGCCGTGTAGATCCAGGGTTTTCCGTGTTTCACGCACGCGTCGTTCAAGAGGTACCGGCTCTCCAGGTTGTCCAAACCATCCACCACGAGGTCCACCTTAGGTACGAGGGCCTCAGCCAGTTCCGGGCCAAGATGCTCCACGTGGGCCACGATTTCCGCCGCGGGGTCGATTTCCCGGAGTTTTTCCGCTGTGGCCTGGGCCTTGGGCCGGCCTACGTCCTGTGAGGTGAACAGGGACACCCGGTGCAAGTTGTGGACTTCCACCACATCGCGGTCCACAAGCACCAAATGGCGCACGCCCGCGCGCAGGAGGGCCTCAGCGGTGTGGGTTCCTAGGGCGCCGCAGCCGGCCACCAGCACCCGCGCCGTGCTCAGCCGGCGCTGCCCCTCCCAGCCCACCTGGGGAAGA
>JBBIVL010000008.1:28918-31714 GCA_037439765.1 Candidatus Bipolaricaulota bacterium | reverse complement strand
AACTTCACTCTCTAAGGACGACCGAAAAACTGTCCAACTTTTGGGGTCCACTACATTTTTCCCTCGGGAAACCATGCGGCCCTGCAGCCACACCTCGTGAGACTTCACCGCCGCCTTCCAGGCCGAGTTTCCTCCACAGGACTGCCCTGTGTTCTCTGGGGAACAGTCTCCCTTCTTGCCAAAGTGTTTTGGCACTTTTAGGGTACAAAAAAGGGGCGTGCGAACTTTCGGAGATGCGAGATGAGAAAAACCTCAAATCGTATGGGCCCGCCTGGAGTCGAACCAGGGACCTCACGCTTATCAGGCGTGCGCTCTAACCACCTGAGCTACGGACCCTGGCTCCCCGGGGAGGACTCGAACCTCCGACCCGCCGGTTAACAGCCGGCCGCTCTGCCAACTGAGCTACCGGGGAACACGCCTAATCCTACCGGGAACTGCACAGGCTCGTCAACTGCCCCCCACCACGAGGAATGGGAAAACGGCCCGGCCTGCGAGGGCCACCTCGGCCAAGGCCGCCATCACCTCCAACCGCGCCGGCCCTACCCCTAACTCCCTGAGAACCTCCGGGCCCAGCTCAAGAGAAAAACCTTGGGCGCTTGGTTCAGCCAAACCCCACGCCACAAGCCTCTGCGTCGCATCAAACAGGAGGTACTTCACAAACAAAACATGCGCCGGGGCAACGGGCTCCTCCCCACATCCCACAGTGAACGTGAAACTTATCGGGGCGCCCGACACCACCTTCGGCCCCTGTACTTCCACCCACGGGAATGGCGATTTCGCTAGCCCGGACACGTTAGCCAAAGGCTCCAGGTAACCAGCCCAGCGGCGCAACACCAAAACCTTCTCCACCGGTTTTACCAGATCCAGGTAAAACGGCCCATTTCCCACCCAAAAGTGCCCGAATTTCTCGTAGAACCGCTTCAGAGCCCCGTACCGTTCCGCCCGTTCCTCGGGGGTCACCCACTTTCCCAAGAAGCGGGCGTAGGGAAGAAAATCCGTTTCCGCGGCTTCTTCAAGCGTTTCGGCCAGGATGGCCACGCTGGGGCCGGCCAAAAGATTGGCCCATTCGACCCCGCGCAGCTTGGCTTTGGTTTGGCTTAGGGCAAGCTTTCCTTGGGCTTCGGCCTGCAGAAGCAGCGCCAAGAGCGGCCAAGAACCTGGGCCCTGTTCGTAAAACGGGTAGACCAGCTCCGCCGCCCGGGCTACCAGCCACTCTGCATCCAGGAACTGCAGGTCCGTATAGATCTCCACCACCAGCGGATCCACGCTGTGGATAAGCACTCCGCGCAAGTGGCTCCTCAGGCTCTCAAAAACAGCCAAAGCAGTTTCGTCGTAAACGGCACTTTCAGGTTTGGCCCGATCGAAAAGAAGAATCAACCGAAGAAGAAAATCGCCCAAGGAAAAGAAAGATCCATCGTGCCAAGTTTTTCGCCATAGATCGGCTCGGAAGGCAAGGGTCACCCGCGCTTGAGCAGAGATTCCCTGAGGATAGAGCTCGCCCACGGTGATAAACCGCTCGGCGAGGGGGTCCCAATCGACCCAAGCCTCTTCCGGCACGGGGATGACGGGTTGAAAACGGAGTTCAATCCAATCTGAACTGTTTTGCATGGGCAGGCCTTCCCGCACGTCCACCAGGGCCTGGGCCACGTCCACGGGAAGGTACAGCCCGCTGTAGGGATGAGGAAGAACCGCGGGGTCCGCGGTGGTGCGGATGATCATTTGGTCGTAGATGGTGAAGGAGCCGGCCACGGGGTTGAGCGGAGCCGATAGAAGGGAAGGCACCGCGAGGCGCACCGTTTCCCGCGGGGAAACGAGGGTTCGGCTCCAAACTCCGGTGGTCAGGCCCGCCGCGAGGTCCACGGCCAGAGCGAGGTCAGCCGCATGCGGATAGCACGCCGCCCGCACGGCCAGCCATACCTGGGCCGAATCCTGCATGGCCAGGACCAGTGCCCGGGCCAAGAGGTCCTCCCGCTCTTCCCAAGACGCGTACGCCCCGCGGGCCAGGCGTTCGGCTAGCACGGCTAACTCTGGGGAAGGGCGCAGGTACTGCCAGGGCGGGTAGGGAAAAGCCGGGGTGTAGTTGAGCTGGAACGTTTCGGACTCATCGCGCTCAATAAGGGATACCACCAGGCTATTGGTGTAAATATGCCAGCGCCCTTCCTCGGGAGGAGCGGAAAGGAGACGGAGGGCTTCGCCATAGGAGGCGTAGATTGGGGTTACTTGAAATCCCAGTCCTTGCAGAAGTTGCGCAAGGTAGTCCCCGAGGAGCTGCCGCGCATCCGTGCGAATGAGGAGGCGAATTTCCACGGGTTTTCCTTCGTACATCCATTGGCCCTTCCAAAGCTCGGCGCCCAGTGCCGTCATCACCTGGGAAAAAACCGCATGGGCTCGCTCCGGATCGTAACCGTACTGGAGTTCCAAGGGACGGGCTACCTGGGCTAGCCGCGCATAATCGGGAAACACCGGCCGGAGCGGAAGGACCTGAGGCAACGCTGCCCCACCCAAAATTTCCTGCACGATGTAGTCCCGGTCCACCAGCCAATTCATGGCCTCCCGCGCGCGGGGATCGGCGAAAGGATTGAGGCGGCCGTCGGCGAGCACTGGCCCGGCCGGGTTAAAACTCAGGTGCCAAACGGTGTTGTAGCTCGTGGAACAGCTCACATTTGGTTCGCCCTGGATTTGGCGCAGCAGGCTGGACTCGGTGATGCCTGCCCCGTAGAGATCCAAGGCTCCGGTCCGGATCATGTCCAGGGCCTTCGCCTTCGAGGGCTCCTCCACAAACACCAGGGTTTCCAC